>JAGMZX010000159.1 GCA_018005585.1 Candidatus Hydrogenedentota bacterium
GCCGCCGCAGCCGCCACCGCCGTAGCCGCCCCCGCCGTCACCGCCGCCGCCGTAGCCGCCGCCACCGTAGCCCCCATAGCCGCCACCGCCATAACCACCGCCGCCATAGCCGCCCATGCCGCCGCCGTAGCCGCCGCCGCCACTCACACCAAAGCGGTTACGCAATACAATCTTGAATAGCGTTTGCGTGCCGGCGTTTCGCAATTCGTAGAAGCGTGTTTCGAGCGGTTCAAACGTCTCCGTCCGAATAATGCTCGGCGTGCTAATCCAGAGGAAACTCTTCTGTTTTGAATAATCCAGCCCCAACGGCCGCAGCAGCGCGCGAAGCGCTTCCGCGAGACTTACATTGCTCAAATTGATATAAGGCACCGTGCCATCCGTACGAAATCCCTGGTACCCCGCCTGCGATTCCGCGCCGGTCGGCGTGGCGCCCGGCCGCGCCGGCGTGGTCGGATACGTCGGGTACGTGGGATAAGTGGGAGCTGCCCCGGGATAGGCCGCAGGGGCGCCGCCGTAGGGGGCAGGCGCGCCGCCATAAGGCGCAGCCCCGGGCGCGCCTGGCGCGCCGGGAACGCCCGCGCCGGGAACAGCCCCGGCCGGCGTGGGTGCGGCGCGGCGCGGCGGCGCTACAACCCGATTATCGATGACGATATTGATGTCCCACGTATCCGAAACAAACTCCATGATTTCACTGATGTGGATATTGTCGAACTCGATATTGACGGGAGATTCAAGGGCCTTGTCGAGTTCGGTCTTCTCCACGACTTCCTCGATCTTTTCCTCGATGACGGGCACCCTCAGGGTGTAGGGCTTTATGCCGCGCGCGTCCGCGCCTTCCGGCGGCATTTTCGAGTCCTCGATGAATTCGCGCATGCGTTGCCGGAATTCCTCGACCTCGCGCTCCCGCTCCGCGATACTCTGCTTGCTCACCCCGATGGTAGCCTGATGCAGGCCCAGTTTGGCCTCCTCGTTTGTCGGCTCGATCAGCATGACTTCCTGGTATATCTCGGCCGCCGTCGTGTACTTCTGCGCTTCGAGGTACTGCCGCCCCCAATCCATCAATTGACGCACCCGGTCCCGCTTGATTTCTTCGGCCGTGGGCCGCGGCGTCTCTTCCGCCTGAGAAATGGATTCGGGGTCAAGCGCGGGGATGGAAGAGGGGTCCGCGGGCGTTATGCCGGCCGTCGCGAGTTGCAGCTTCGCGCCGCACATCTGGATGTACTCTCGGGCGCGCGCATTGTCGGGTTCGAGCGCGAGCGCGCGGTTGAATTCCGACAACGCCTCGCTGTACAGCTCCCGGCTGTAAAGCGCAACGCCGCGGCGCACGAATTCCTCCGCCTGTGAAACGGCGGTGCCTTCCACGGCGACTGGCTGCTCTTCCTCCAGAGCAAGCGCATCGAGCGAGGCAGTTGTCTCCGCCGCCGCCGGCGCGGGCGTCTCCGCGGGAGGCGGCGGTGTTAGCACGGCAGGAGCAGGCACGTCGGCGGCTTCCATCGTCTCCTGCCCCGCGGCTGGCCAGGCCGCCAAGAACGCCACGGCCAGACAGCCAACCCACATGATGGGGAACACATTCCTGTTCATTACGGCTTCGTCCTCCCGCTTTATCGAAGACACTATAGCGAATTTCGTCACAATACTCAACCTCTTACCACCGCCCGATTTAGGGCGAAAGCTTCAGAACCTTGCTGCGCTGATATTCCGAGGAATAGACGGTACACGTGCCCTCGGCCATATTGATATCCTGAATCTCGTATTCTTCAAAGCTGTCGCCCAAGTCGAACCACTTGGTCGCCGACTGGGTCCGGATGCGCGCGCGCACCGTGCCTGGCACCGGCTCCTGCAATTGAAGCAGCTCGATGTCCCACTTTTCTTCCTCGGGCCTGCCCGTGCCACCGCCGGGCGCGGCATGATAGAAGAAGGGGTTCCGGTCAATCAGGGAACCATAGGAACCGGGCGGCCGGCGCGGCGGCCCTTTGCCTCCGGGCCCCAAACCCTCCGGGCGGTCCGGCGGGACGACCTTTTGTTGCACCGCATCCTCGGGGATTTCGTTGCCCGGCCGTTGCAGCACGAGCGGTTCTTCCTCAACCTTTTGAAATACCTTGTAAACGCGCATCCCGAGATAGATCAGCAAGACCACAAGGATCAGACGCTCCTTGTTGGCCCATAGCCACTTCGCGATCTTGCGTATTCTGTCGTTCATGCGTGTTCCCGAACCGGAACTTGTTGTCCTAGTTCATATATAGAAATGTGCGTTTGAACCATTTCCAGGCTCTGCCAAACACCCCCGGTTCCTCAGCCTGAGGACGGCCCCGCCCCTCCAGTTGCCGCGCGGCGACACCCGGCATTGCGGGCATGCCCGGCACGCCGGGCGTCGCTGCGGACACGGCAGGCTGGGCCTGCTGTTGCGGCCGTTTGTCGGGCGGCACCCAGACCGCCTGGGTCAGCAGCATTTGTACGCTCAATTGCGGCTCCCACCAGGGCCGGAACCACGTAATGCGAAGCGCGTCGACCGTGATGAACCGGTACTCGGCGCTGAAGCTGTCCAACAGGGTAACCAAGTCCTTCAATCCCATGGTGAATGCCAGGCCCGCCGTGCGCAAACGCACCCATTCGCCGTAGCGCGGGTCCCTGCGGGCTTCCCATAGACTGATGTCGTCGATACGCAGGACATTGTGGTCCAGCAGCCGTTCAAACAGCGTGATCCCATAGCTGAGTTTGGCCAGTTCCCGGCGCGCGACCGCTTCCGTCACTTCGTCCTGCATATTCCAATCTTGAAGCCGGGGTACGCCAAACAGGGCGTGAACGTCCGGGGGGAAATACAGATTGGGCTGCGTTTGAAGGATCTTCGTTCTCAGTTCGTTGAGCATCCTGCTCGATTCTTCGTCGTACCAGAACTTGGGAAACTTCTCCTCGGGACGCGGTTTGAAGCGGTCGAACCAGCCGTCCATGTGAAACACGGCGCCCCACTCATCCCGGGCGTCCATCCAGGGCTGTATCTTGGATTCGATGGCCTCGATAAGCACCTTGGGCTTGATGTCGTTGAACGTGGTGCGGAAGAAATCGTAGGAAGCCAGGAGATTCGTCTCGGTTTCCTTGTCTTTCGCGTACGCTTCCAGCTTTTCCCAGAAATAGAAATAGGTCACCCCCGCGCAAACACCCAGCAGGACGAGGATGACAAGCGCGAAGATAATCTGCTCTTTACTGACACGCATCAGCCGGCGCTCCCGGTTGGGGCGGCAGCCGCAGCGGTAGGCGGCGCCGCGCTCGCACCGCTTGCCGGCTGCGGCGCAGGCGCTTCACGCCCCATCTGCAGCAACACCACCACCCGGAACGAATACACAATCGAATCCGCGTCCGCAAACGGGCTCACGTCCTTGACCTGCGGGTCCCACAGGACGGCCAGCGGATACTTGTTCACGTCGCGGTCGTCAAAGACGACGTCCGCTGTCCAGAGATACCAGTTCGTGGGCAACTGCAGGCGCGCGGTCTTCAGGTTTTCCACAAACTGGCGGATCAGGTCCGTGTTCCGCGCATACCCGGTAACCTGGACGCCGTCCGCGGGCGGAACGACGTACTCGAAGGGCCCGCCGGGTTGCGCGGGCTGCGCAGGCTGCCCGCCGCGCCCGCGCGCGCCGCCGCCCGCCGCGCCCGCGCGCATTTCCTGCGGCGGCGCCGTGCCGGGAAAGCCCAGGAAGCCTGGCCCGGTAGCGGTTGTGGGACCGCTCCCGGTTCCGGCGGCGGTGCCTATGCCGCGGCGCATGCCCACGCGTTCCCCCCGGCCCGCCGGCTGGCCCGGCTGGCCCGGCTGGCCGGGTTGCCCCTGCGCTGCGGAGACCGTCTCGAAGCTGGTGAACCATATGTCACCCGCCACGGGCCGGGCTTCGGAGAGCATCTTCATCGCGTCGGTCCAGAACATGCATCGCCGGTACGCGAAATTGAGCGCCACACATTCATCCCGCGGCTGCTGAATGGCGCGATTGGCGCGATTCAGGTCCTGTACTTGAGGGGACTGCTGGGCGACCCGGCTTACGTCATCGCTGAAGAGCGGGTCATACAAGGCGAGGATATTCTGAATATTGCGGATGCGCCTTTTGACCATCTCATTCTGGTTGGCGCTGATGGGAATCACCGACGCGAGAATCACGGCGAAGGTGACGAAAATCATCAGCCAATACAGCGCCTGCTCGCGGCGCCGGTAGGACTCGAGGACGCGCGGCGGGATCAGGTTGATCTCGATGGGCACCATCTCGTTGCAGCGCAGGGCCAGCCCCAGGGCCACGCACGCCTGTTCCGGGTGGTCGCTTGCCGCCTGAGCCGCGGGCGCGAGCGCCAGCCCCGCCAACGGCTGCGCAATCCGCACGTCCACGCCCAGTTGGCGTTGCATGTACGGAACGATATTGCGCAGACACGCGCCGCCGCCGCACAGGATGACGCGGTTGACGCTGCCACCGCCCGGCAGGGAGCGGAAATACGCGAACGAACGCATGATTTCATTCACCATGCGCTGGAGCACATCGCCGATGATCTTGCCCCCCTGCCCGTCCACCTTGGGGTCGCCCGTGGGCGCAAACGCCCGCTGCCGTTTCAGCTTTTCCGCGTCGGCGAAGGTCATGCCAAGCGCCGACGCCACCGCCATCGTGACGTCATTGCCGCCGACATTGAGGGGCCGCGTGAAACGGAACTGGTTCTCCCGTTCGATAATGATGTCCGTCGTTGCGGCGCCCATATCTATCAAGGCGACACATTCGCCCGAATCGCCGAATTCGCCCGTATGCTTGAGCCAGTTGTACGCGGCAAAGGGCGTTACATCGACCACGTCGATCCCGCGCTTCGCGTCGCGCAGGATTTCCAGGTGCTTTTCCACGACGTCGACCTTGATCGCCGCCATCATCACCTCGTAGCCGCCGCCTTCGCTGCGGTCGAGAATCTGATAGTCCATGGCAATCTGGTCGAGCGAGAAGGGGATCTGCTGCTGGATTTCGTAGCGGACGATCTGGGTGACCTTGTATTCGGGCACGGGCGGCAGCGTGCGGCTGCGCGTGAACACCGACTGCCCGGGAACGGCAAAGATGGCCTTCTTGTTGCGGACCTTGGATTCCTTGAGGATCGTTTCCACCGCCTTGAGGCGCAGCTTCTTGCGTTCGAGGTCGGTCAGACCGGGGTCGGCATTGTACTCCGCCTGGTAGTACTTTGTGAGTTGATACCCGGTCTTCGTCTGGGCAAGCTCACACACGCGGACGGCGCTGGCGCCAAGGTCCAATACCAGCCGCCGTTTCCGGCCTCGTTTCCAAGTGGCCATACGTCTGCCGCCGACTCCAGGCATCCGTCACGGATGCCTTCCGTATCCCTTGTCACGCGGAACCGTCCGCGAGGTCCACGGGGACCATCACGGTGAATACTGTGAACAAAGCACAAGTCCGAAAATTCGTAAACCGTTGTCGTTGATTGTAGTATAGTATAAAATTCTTGTCAAGACATAATCTTCTTGACAATAATTTCCCTCGTTCGCCTTATTTCCTCGCCTGCGACCGTCAGGGGCCTGCCGCACCGTCCGGTTCGCTGGGAAGGTCCATTACACACCGGAATCCGTAGTCCTTGCGCGTGGCGTCCATCCGGTCAAAATGACGCCGTGCGCACCGCGCCTCAAAGCGCTGCGCCAGGAAGGAACCACCTCGCAACACACGGTACACCTGGCCGTAATCCTTGGTAATTAGTTCATTACCCGGATAGGCCTCGTACCAGTTCGAGGTCCACTCATAGACATTTCCCGCCATGTCCAGGCACCGGTAAGGCGACGCGCCCAGCAGGTAGCGGCCGCACCGGACCGGCTTATGGACGGTTGATTCTTCCACATTGCACACCTGATTGTCGAACACGCTTCCCCAGGGGTACTCCCGGCCGTCGGTGCCGCGGGCGGCTTTTTCCCACTCGGCCTCCGTGGGAAGGCGTTTGCCAACGCGGGCGGCGAATTCCGTGGCCTGATTGAAGGAGACACCGGCTATGGGGAAGAAATCCTGGCCCTCGGGGAATTGGTGGCTGGGAAAGACCTTCTGGAATTCGGCGTTGGTCACCTCATGCCGGTCAATGTAGTACGCTTCCAGGTGCACTTCGCGCTGCGGCGCCTCATCCGGCGCGGAGCCATTCTGCCCCATGAGGAAGGGTCCCGCGGGCACGAGGACCATGCCCTCGGGCGCCTCGCCGGGCGGCATCTGCAGTTCGACTTTGCGGTCTTCGTTCGCGCCGAGGACAACGACCTCGTCGGCCCGCAGATAGCCGCCGCGCTGGACGGCGACGACATAGGTGCCGGGGGCCAGCTTGAAGCGCGCGGGCGTCTTGTCGGTTTGCCGCTGTTCATCGACCCAGATGGCGGCGCCGGTGGGGCGCGACGAGACCGTGAGCGTAGCCTGGACCGGCGTGAGTTCATGGTGATACTGGTACGGGTTATTGGCGAGCACGTCGATGTCTTTGGCCGTGGGCAGGTAATTCTCGTGGCGCAATTCGTAGGTGTGCGGGCCAATCGGAATCTCGTAGTTGACCAGCGGCGTCGTGCCGACCACCTGGCCGCCGTCGAGCACAACGTCCGCCCCGGTGGGTTCGGAGGTCAGCGACAGGAAGCCGACCAGCGGCTTGAGCACAACCGTGTGCGTACCGTTGTCGCCCGGCTTGACCGTCAGCGTCTCGTAGGTGCGCTCATAGCCGTCGAGTGTAAGCATGATCGTGGTCTTGCCGGCATCCAGGCCGGTCAGACGCAGCGGCGTAACACCGCAATCCTGGCTTTTGACGGTCACCATGGCCCCGGGAGGTTCGCTCGCGAGGGTCAACGCGCCGCCGCGGGCCGGCGCTTCCGGTCCGCCGCACGCCAAGCACAAGGCAAACACGCACACGACAGCCGCCGCATGCATAGACTGCCTTGCGTACGAGAGCATGCTCGCACTCCTCCCCAAAAACATCCGTACCTCTCCGCCGCGTCCCGGCGCGCTCGTCCCACGCTTCCGTCAGCGGACGACACATCCCGGGCTATCGCCCGAACCGCGGCGGGCAACCGCCCCGGCCGCGGACGCGTCAGGTGCTGCGTCTATCGCCTTTGTACCTGATCGGCGCCGCGCATGCAACCGCGCCGCCGCCTATTCCTCGCCGCGCACGAACACCTTGAACGGCTGTTCGTCGCCTGCGTCGCCGCCGGCGCCGCCCGCCGTGCCTTCCACGTCCGCTCCCTCGAGCGGGTAGACCGTGAACGAGATGGCGGCCGGGGTCGTGTCCGCGTATGGGGGCGGCAACACGTCGTCGTCCGGTCCGTAACGGCCATAGGCGCGGAAGAGATACTCCCGCGTCCGCGGCGTGTCCGACCATTCGTCGCCCAGCACGATACCGGCGTCCGCGCGCAACCGCAGGACCACCGTCTGCCCCGGCTCGACGCCGGTAATGGTGGCCGAAGCCTTTTCCACGCCGTCCTCGGACAAGACCCAGATCACGCTGCGCTTGGCGGGAATCGCGGCTTCTATCGAGATGTCAAACTGGGCCTCCACGTGCACACCGCTGTTCTTCGCGGGCAGCGGGATGCGCGGCCCCGCGCCAAAATCCCGAATCAGCACGTCGTCATCGGTGTGCCAGAAGCGGCCCGTCATGGACGTCTCGATCTGGCCGGTGCCGCCCGGGTTGACCCAGTGGTCGTAGGCAATGCCGAGGCTTTGCAGGGCGGCAAAGCCGGTAAAGGCGTCTCCCAGCGCGCCGCCGGGCTGCATGTTCCCCGCCTCGTCCGCGCCCAGCACCGTGATTAGCATGCGCGAGTTCTGATTCTCCTCCAGCAAAGGCTGGGGCGGCGCGCCGCTCTTCAGCCGGTCCCAGAGATACCACGGGGTCAGCGCGGTCCACGTGGCCGTGCCCGCGTCGAGGCCGGCGTCCGCTTTCCAGAAGCGGTAGCTGAAAACCGGGTCGCAAGGGCTCGCATTCGACGGCGACTCACCCAGCCGTGCGAGGTCCCACGAGAAAGACGGCAGCGAGGCCGTCACGCCGTCGTACCTGGTCGCCGAGGTCAGTTTGGCCCGTGCCGGGAGCGGCATCCACCAGAGTTCGATCGCATTGCCGCCGAGCGGACTGCTGTTGCCCGCACGGTCCATGGCCACAAGCTGCATCTGGATGTGCCAGTCATTGGACAGGGCGCGCTCGATCGGGATACCCAGCGCGAACGGCCCCGCGACGGTCCAGTCCACGTCGAGCTGGCGCGCGCCGGGCCCGGCCACGCCGTAGTTCACCGTCACCAGGTCGCCGGCCGGGTCAATGCCCTTCGAGTGGAAGAAGCTGCCCGCCCAATAGGGCCGGGCGATATCCGCTGCGGGGCCGAGCAGGCTGCCCGCCACGGTGTCGGCGACGCTCAGCGCGCTCAGGCCGGCGTCAAACCCGGAGACTTCGACGCTCGGGCCGCCCTCCGGGGGATGGTCATCAAAATGCGCCGCCACCGTAAACACGAGCGGGCCGGGGCCGTTCAGGTACATGCCCGCGTTTCCCGTAGCCGTGCCGGCATCGGCCAGCGAAACGCGGTTCGTCGGGGCCTCCACAATCGCGGGCGGCCAGTCTCCCGGCGCGCCGCTGCCGTTGTCGGGGGTAGCCAGGTAGACATCCGTTGCAGCGACGAGAAACGCGCTGGCGTCGTTCTCCGGCGACAGCGCCAGCCTGGGCGGGACCGAGTCCAGCACCAGCAGCCTGCTGTTCTCCAGCGCCCGCGCGGCGACCCGGTCCGGCGTATTGATGGCATTGACGCCGAACACCTCGCCGTCGGCCAAGAGATAGACCGTCGCCAGACCGTCCAGCACCAGGCCGTTCACCTCCGTGGTCTGCAGCGCATAATCGGCATAGCCCACACGCACGCCGGAGGGGTCGGCCGGATTCGGCGGCTCGCCAACGAGCGGCAACGGGATGGCGCGGCCGGGAACCGCGAACGACCCGGTCTGCGGCTCGAGCAGGACATAGTCGTCAACGAAGTTCAGATTGCCGACGATGGTGATCCGGAACGTGGCGCCCTTGCCTACGTAGATTCGGCCGTCGCCGTAACCCGCGCCATACGGCCCCGGGTCATAGACGAAATACCGGGTATCGAGCCAGACCTGGTCGGTCACCCCGCCGCCCACGTAGTCGGCGCCCACCTGCGGCGTGCCAATACGCGCCTGACGCTCGAAGTCAAACGAACCATATTCGCCCGCGGCGCTCGTCTCCATGCCCGGCGCCTGGATGCCGCTATCGAGCTTGCCGGGCCAACCGCCGCCCGCATCCAGATTCACGGTGACATCGATGGGATTCTCAATCAGGTCCAGCGAATCACCCCCATTTTCGCTCGACGTACAGAATGACGCCTTGAGCTTGTCCTTATTGTTGGCGGACAAGGCGTCACCCTCGTTTCTGTAGAAAAGGCAGCCCATCACCACGGCGCTGCCGCCGCCCACGGTAATGCCGTTGCCGCTTCCGTCAATGAACGTGGACTGCACCACGGTGGCAGCGCCGCCGCTGACGTCGATGGCCGCGTCCGCGTTTCCCGAGAAACAGGTGTTCGCGATAACGCCGGTGCTGCCGCTGAAACTGAGGCCCGGCCCGCGCGAGTCCCGCACAAGACACCGGTTCAAGGTGACCCGAGCGGTGCCGCCGATAACGCTGATGCCGGCCGAACCGCCGCCTTCTACGGTCAGGGCCTCGAAGACCACTTCGCCCGGACCCATGATCGTGAACACGGGCGTGGGCAGCGACGTGGTGACGACCACGTCCTGCGGGCTCGCCAGAGGCGTAATGTTGTCGGGCGTCCCTTGGCCTCCCGCTATGACGAGCTTCTTATTGGTCTGGACCAGGTTGACCTGAATGCCGGCGGGCTCGAGGAAAGTGAAAGGCGCGCCGCCCGTCAAGAGCAGCGTAATCCGCACCTCCGGCGCCAAGAGGCTGGTCAGATGCTCGAGCGCTTCGGTGAGGGTGGAGAGAATCAGGGTCTCCGTGCCCGCCTCGACTACCACCTGCTGCGCCGCGGCCCAGGGCATCCAGGCCAGCAGACACAGGACGGCGCCAGCGCAAATGCGCAACATGCGGCCACGCATTTTCTCGTCTCCTCTACCCGCACTGCCTCCAGGAAAGCCCGGCGGGCTCACACACCCTTATTGTGCCATGTTTCAGGCCCATCGGGGGGAGTTGTCCGCCGGCTTTCTACGGCGCGCCGGGTGGTTCCGGTACGGGGCGCGGCGACCTTCGGATATAGACCGTCCGCACCTTCGACTCCGCGGTTGTCACGAACTCGTCATCGCTTCGGTAATTGATGAAGCCGTCATTGTCCAGGTCGAGGCCATACCCCGACTGCGCCGTCACTATGATTTCAAAAATATCCGATCGGGTCGTGAGCAGGTTCGCCATGCGCCGGAACCGTTCCTGCACCTGGTCGAAGCGAATTTCCGGGTCGCCTTCATTACTGAGCGGGTAGATTTCGACGGCGAGCCGGTCGTCCGGCCGCGGCAGGGGATTCGCGAAGCCGCTGCGGTCCAGCGCCAGTTCGCCCGGTGTGCGGTAATAGCGCCCGTCCGCATGTTCGGGCAGGCCCTCCAGCAACATGCCCGTCAATTGCAGCGCCGCCGTGCGCTGCCCCGTGTCGTCCAGCCGCGTATAGGGCTCCACGGCCGGTTCGCTGACGGCGGCGGGGGTCCTGCGGTAGGGCGGCGTCTGCAAGCCGGCGACGACCGAGGGCGGCAGCCACGCGAGGCCGGCAGCGTCCGTAAACGTGTCCGCGCCGGGCGCGTCCACGGGGTCCACGGGAGAAACGGGGTTCGCCGCATCGACCACGCCGGGCAGGCCCATGAGCGGATTGAACAATTCCTGCCAATTGGTGTCGCCCGCGTCATACGTGCGCATGGCCATCTGTGCCGTGTTGACATTGATGCGGCCCGGGGTGCCGCGGCGCGGCGCGAGCACGACGTGGGTGAACATGACGGGCTGCCCGACGGGAGAACGGCTGCGGATGCGCACGGCGAGGTAGTTGTCGCGCACCTCGACGATGCGCGGCCGCCACATCTCGCGCCCGCTTTCGCCGTACAGGATGTAGCCGCCCGGGTCCGGGTGCAGCACGGCGCCGCTGTTCCACGCGTCCGGCCGCGGCATGGCGGCGCCGGTCTGGGCGCGGTTCGTATAGACCTCGATCTCGAACGACCACTCCTCGCTTTCCGGCGTGATGACGACCCCGGCCTCGTACGGGTCGGGCAACAGCCCGGCCACCTGGAACGCCGGGCCGGTGGGCTGGCCGTCCTCGTCGACTTGTTGCGTGTTCGCCAGCAATTCCGCGTTGAGCCACGGCGGCACGGTCATGCCCACGTCGTCCATGCGGTCCGGGTCGATATTCCTCGCGAGGTCCGCGTTGCGCGACAGCGTCGCGCGCAATCCGGGGATGAACGTGCCGACATACAGCAGGTATTCGCCGTTCTCCAGTCCGTCCTCGGCGCCCCACTCGAAGATCGCCTCGGGAAACAGGAGCGGCACGTTGATATCGGGCACGCCGGCGGGGTCGGCCATGCTGGCCACGTATCCGGCCACGCGGCTGCGCAGGGGCCAGCGCACGGCGAAATAATCGCCGGGATACCCGGCGTCAAAGGCGGGCCAGTTCCTGTTGTTCTCCTGCATCAGCAGCGCGTAGCTGTTGAACAGGGCCGGCAGCTGCGGCAGAAAGACCTGCATCCCACCCACATTGGCGGCGTACTTGACCGGCGTGCGCGACAGGGCGAACGCGTCCGACAAGCTGACGTCGGAGACCTGGTCCGACTTGATTTCAAACAGGTAGAAGGGCGCCCAGGCGCGCGGCGCGCGCACCGTCGTGCCGCCAACCGGCAACCACTGATGGAAATAGGGATATTGCCCGCCGTAGCCGACCGCGCCCAGTTCGGCCAATTGCGGGCGCAGCGGGTGGAACTCGGCCTGGCCCGCCGTGAGCACGAGCGGCTGCGTGACGAAGGCATCCTGCGTTTCTGCAAACAAGGCTTCCGTGTCGCTGGCCGCGCCCGCCTGGCCGAGCACCGCCGTGCGCAGCGTCGTGTCTTCCCGCGTATCGCCGGCGCCCGCGACGCGCGCCAGTTCATTCACGGCGCCCGTGCCCGTGACCCACGGCACGTCCAGGTAGGGAGCGCCCGCGGCTGCGCCGGCATAGGGGTTGAACAGGGGCAGTTCGAAACTCATGCGCGGCACGCGCATCAGGTCGCCGGGCGACGCGAAATTCGCGTCGCGCACCAGGGCCTTGCGCAGGCCCCAGCCGGGGTTGGGCGTGGACGCCAGCTCGTTGAACCACGGCAGCGGGAACTCCGGCGACTGCGGCAGTTGATACGAGCCGTCCGGAAGCTGCGGGTTCTCGAGATAGCGCGCCGCCGTGTTCATGCGCAGGGGCGAGCCCTGCATCGCGTGGCGGAACAGCCGCTCGACGGCGGGCTGCGCGCCGTCGAACCGGTACCGGTGCGCCGTCGGGCCGTCTATCCCTTCTTCGAACGACGTCATCAGCCCGTAGGGCCACACTTCCTTGTGGACCAGCCGCTCCCACGGCACGAGGCTCTCGGACCAGTCGTCGTAGTTGCCGTCGGTCGCCTGCCACCGGTTCGACGTGCCGAAGCGGTCCCCGTGATACAACGGGTGCTTGCGCTCGAGCGACTTGTAGAAATCGAGACCCATGTGGTTTTCCTGCCACAAGGTCGGATACGCCGGGTTCAGCCCGTGCCAGACGTCGCCCGCGGCCGCGTCGAAGGCGCCGTCGGCGTTGACGTCCGCCCAATAGGGGCAGGCGCGCACGTCGTCGACGGTCCGGTTGACGATATCGTTCTCGTTATAGGTCGCGCGGTCCGCGACGTGCCCCGCCGAGGCCGGCCCCTCGTACAACGACACGATCACGTTGTCGCCGGGGTACCAGCGGCGCTGCACGAAGGCCTTCCACGCCGGCGGGTCCAGGTCCGACCCGACATAGGGCGCCGCCGCGGTGAGTTCGCCCGGGTCCTGGCCGTAGCCGAAGCGGGTCACAAACCCGCTCTGGAAGAACGGGCCGGCGGGCGTGGCGTCGAGCCCCTGGTCACCCAGCAGCAGCATCGCGTTGTCGTAGATCACGCCGCCCAGATGGAAAAAC
>JAGMZX010000160.1 GCA_018005585.1 Candidatus Hydrogenedentota bacterium
AGGACCGCGAACAGGAATTGTTCCGCCTGGCCAGTCTCTCCGACGAGGCGTTCGCGGCGACGGAGACCGCCTACGAACGCATGGCGGGCGCAAAACCGTCCGCCGATGCGGGCAGGGACGGCGGCGCAGCGAAGGCGGGCGAGGGCGCGCCGGCGCAGGAATCCGCTCAGGCTGGGCGGACCTGTACGAAGGACACCCCGCCCCTGCGCACCGACGCCGGCGTCCGTCCCCTGGACGTCGACGACAAGAAGACCTCGCTCGAGGAACAGCTGCGCGACGGCATGATGGCCGCGTACCGCACGCGGGTCGCCTCGGAAACCGGAACCCTGGCCCAGTCGGCCTAACTCATAGGAAGGAGTCAGCACCATGGCTTTCATCAATGCAGCGCACCGGGGCCTCGCCTATGGCGACGGCTACCTGCAGGGCGACGGCGAACTCGGCCAACTGGTCAAGATCGCGGGCAACGACCTGTTCACGGTGAACACCGACCCCGCCACGCCGTCTTTCGGCATCCTTATCAAGGGATACAAGAGCGGCGAGATGCCCGGCATCTATTGCATGGGCGGCGTCTACGAAACCGATGTGTTCGAGGGGACCATCCAGGCGGGCGACCTCCTGAAGGCGTCCGCAAACGGCAAACTCACGGCGGGCGTCGGCGAGGGCGATGTGGTGGTCGCGCAGGCGATCTCCGTGTCCGGCGGCACGCTCAAGTTCCGCCTGCTCGTGTAAGGAAGGAGAACACCGACCCATGAAGACCAACAACATCAACATCCACAGCCAGGAGTACATGGAGACCATGGCGCGCCTGATGAGTCAGGCGATGGAGTCTCCCGACGGCATGCGCGCGCTGGCGGCCGCCATTGCCGCACCCATCGAACAGGAGATCGACCGCAAGGAAATCTCCTCGCTCCTGCTGACCAAGCACACGTTGCCCAAGGGCGAGCGGCCCATTTACCAGAAGCGGAAGGAGGTCACGGCGCACTGGATCAGCACCGACGGCGACGCGCGGGCGGGCGAGGTCACGAAGGACGAGGTGGAATTCCCGACGAGCCGCATCCATTCCAACCCCATGGTCGATGTTTCCGTCCTCAAACACGGCAACATCGGCACGCTCATGGACATCCAGACCAGCGCGGCGAACGAAATCCGCAAGAAGATCGATAGCCGCACCCTGACCGTCTTGTCCGCGGCAGTGCCCGCCGCGAACGTCGTCGAGGTCACTGGCACGGCGCTGACCGAGGCCGCGCTCAACCAGGCCATCTCGATTATCGAAGACCTGGAGATGTCCGTGAAGTACATCGTCATGCGTGGACGCCGGTTCAACGACATGCGCTCGTGGAACCTCGACCCGGAGACAAAGGCCGAGTTGCGCGCCAAGGGCCTCATCAAGAATTACGGCACGGGCGGGATTCTGCTCACCGCCGCGGCGGCGATGGACGAGATCATCCTCGTGCCCGACGCCGAGGTCGGCAAGTGGCCCATCCGCGAGACGCTGACCACGGAGTCTATCGAGGTCAAGACGCAGTTCAAGACCGGCTGGCTTGTTTGGATGGAACTGGGCCAGGGCGTCACCCGCCCGGAAATCCTGGTCAAGATCCGGATTCTCGGGTAAGGGAGGGCACAGTACATGGTCCAAGTGAAGAACGTACGCGCCGGCATGCTGCTCATCACGGATGCCGGACTCGAACTCAAGCCGGGCGAAGTGGCCGGAGTCGCTTCGCTCAGCCGGGAAATGCAGCGGGCTGTAACATCGGGACACCTGGTGGTGGTGCACGACGATTCGCAGGCGCAGGTGTCCGCGACGCCTGTCGTCCCGACGCAGCCGGACACGGTCTCCTCGGAAGGAGTGGCTTCGCTGCAGGCGCCGGATGCCGTGGCACGCGTGCAGGCGGAGACGGACGTGGAGCGGTTGAAGTCGTGGCTCGCGACGGAGAAACGCCGTAGCGTGGTCGCGGCCATCAATACGCGCCTGCAGGAACTCGGTTCCAATACGGGGTGACCCCATGCCGCTGGCCGACCTGGTATCCACACTGCGCCAGGACCTCGCCGACCCGGAGAAGACCCTCTTCGCCGACGAGATCCTGGCGCGGTGTCTCTTGAAGGGAGCGTTTCGTCTCGCGCGGGACCTGCGTATTACGCTTTCCGTTACCGGCGGAGAGATTGCGCCGGAACCCGAGGGCGAAGCGCGGGAACTACTCCTGCTCCTGGGGCAGATAAACGCATGCCAGGTCATGCGGGCGGCAACGGCGAATGCATTCTCGTTTTCCAGCGGGGACAAGAGCGTCAACAAGACGGGCCAGCCCAAGCAATGGGCGGACCTCGAAGGGTCGTTGACACTCCAGTACCGGCTGCGGGCGGCGCAGATGACGCCCGGCGTCCATGACGATGACGGATACATCATCACGCCGGAGTTCCGGCCCGTCCTCTACGAACAGGGTCTCGACCTCGAGCCCCTGGAGGACCCTCACCTATGGCCCTACTGAGTCCGAACGAGCAAGCCAAGGCGGGCGCCGATGTGCGCGAACTGATACTCGCGTCCGCGCAGACGGCGGTGCTGCTTCGCGCCACTACGGGCGAACAGTTGTATGGAACGGACGACGCACCGTGTGCGCCCGTAGGCGAGCCGTTTCCCCTGGAGTTCATCCCAACGCCCGCGGAATACCTCGCCCAGAAGATCGACGCCACGGCCTGCGTGCTGCCGGAGGCAGACGTCCGCCAGGAAGATCGGCTGCAGGTCAGCACGGATGTCTATCGCGTGCAGACGGTGAGGGAAGAACGGTTGTTCGGAACGATCACGCACAAGGTGATCAAGCTGGTGAAACACCATGCCGGTTGAACGGTTCGGAGATTGGGACAAGGTCAAGGTGCGGCTGGAGAACAACCCCGGCGTACGCCTTGCGAAGGCCATCCGGCAGGCCACTATCCAGAATGCCCTGCTGCTCGTCCGGGAGATCAAACGGGGCATCGTCGCGCAGGCACCGGGCGGCGTGCCGTTCACGCCGCTGGCGGAAAGCACCATCGAACGCAAGGGTTCCAGCAAGGCCCTCATCGACACAGGTTTCCTGCTCATTTCCATCACGCAACGGATTCTAACCGACCACGCCTTCGTGGGATTGCTGCGTGGGACAGTCAACAAGGACGACGAGGATATGGTGAATATAGGCGCCATCATGGAGTACGGCGCGACCATCCCCATGCCGAACGGGACCACCATCGTCCTTCCGCCGCGTCCCTTCCTGCATCCAACGATGGAGAAGTACCGCGATCAGGTCGCGGACAATTACCGCAAAGCCATCCGATTAATGCCCCGGCCCTAATGCTGGATATGCCCGATTTGTGGATGCATTCAGGGACGCCGATATGTCTTCAGAGGTTGCCCAGTTGTTGAAGACCCATACGAGCCTTTCGACCAGCTTCCCCAGAAGGATCTTGACTGATGACGGTGTCAAAGTCCTTTTTCGCCTCAGCATTCTTCCCTGTCATCAGGTACGCGACGCCGCGATTCAAATACGCTTCAGGGTACTGAGGCTTCAGGCGAACCGCTGCAGAGAAATCTTCAATGGCTTTCTCATTCGCCTGCTGTTTCTGATATGCGACCCCTCGGTTGTAAAAGGTCATCGCGTCATTGGGGTTAATCGAAATCGCCTTGGAGTAATCACTAATGGCCAACTCGATATCGCCCGTCTTTCGATATGCAGCACCTCGGTTCGTCAGTGCCTCGACGTAATTCGGATCAATGTGTATTGCTTCGGAAAAGCATGGAAGCGCTTCGCCATAGCTACCGTTATGCCAATAGACCATGCCCTTATTGAGATGAGCCTCTGCAAATGCGGCATCCTTCTTAATCGCCGCGTCATAATCCGCAATGGCCTCTTGATACCGATCCAAACCTCTCTGTGCGGCTCCGCGCGCTAAGTACTCATATGGAGTCTTCGGCTCCATAGAGATAGCTCTCTGTAAGAGAGCCAAGGAGCCATTCTTGTCTCCCGAAAGGGCAATAGCGTTCGCTTTTCCAACCAAAGCACAGATGGAATTCGCGTCTATCTCCATAGCCCGCTCGAATGATTTCTGCGCGCCCGCCACGTCGTTCATTCTAGTCTGAATCTCACCTTTCAGGCACCATCCCATGGCCTCTCCCGAATTCTTCGAGAGGAACTCATTCAGGAGCGTCAGACCTGGTTCGTAGTTCGCAGCTCTTATGGCGGCCCTCGCCGCGCCCAATGTTGCATCAGGCCCCGCAGCTTCTGCCGGCCATGCGCCCACAACTTCCAACAAGATCAGCACCACAATTGCTGCTGATGCTCTGCCCGTTTCCCACGTCTTCATTTCCCGTCTCCTTCGCAAGTAGCAGGTCAAAAATCCGCACATCCATTCCCGATGCCGTATCGCAAGAAGATCCCTATTGTTATCTGATGCTCCAACGTTTTCCGAGTTTCGCAACGACAAGATTCCAAACTCCAGCGCCCGCGAACATACCAATCCATCCAGCGATGTCCCGACCGCCGGATACATTTCCGAAAACCTCTATAAGAATCCCTACCGAGCCAACTGCGAGCCAAACGAGCAGTCCTGCGAAAATTCCAAGCACATGTGCCATGCCCTTCGTTCTCATTCCGCCTCCTCTAATTGCTCAATGTCTGAGTGAATCTGGCCTGCGCGCAAACCGGCACGCACGCCCATGGGCCTGATCCGCAAAGAACCCTCTTCGATCCCTGACAAGCATCAGACAGTCTCATCCTCTTTGACCGTCATATCCAAGGCGCGCAGATCTTTGGAATCAGGGAACCGCGCCAAGCCTTTCTTGAGCAAGGAACGCGCCTTGTCAACGCGGCCCATTTCGATATAGAGCTTTGTCAGGCGAAGCAATGTTGCCTCGACCTTGATGTCTTGCTGTTCCTCGGGAAGAGGCGCTACTGAGTCCGGCGCATGCAATTTGATAGCCCACTTCGTGAAACAGTCGCCGCACTGGAATACATGCCCCTTTAGTGCAACATGCGCGCCGCGAAATACGAGCTTGAATGGCCGGTAGATCGCGTCAAGGACAAGACCGGCTACGATACCCACCGGACCATAAATCAGGCTGCCGGCTGCGGTAGCTTGATGATCTCTAATTGGCGCCACCTGTTCCTGCGGACTCACGATGCAAGTGTTTTCGCCGCTGCACCACGGGCAATGCGGGCGCACCGGAACGAACAAACGTGCGTCACAATGCCCACATGAGATGATCTGGCCCATATGCTCAGGCGTTACATGGGCACCACAAGCGCCACATTTGAATACTCTGGTTATAACCCCGAGTCTACGGCGAAACAGGCCGAGCGACTGGATTCCCCTATCACGTCCTGCGATGCTGAGCAAGACTTGATCTGCAATCATCCGTTCCTCAGTTGACTCAAAACGGGCGACGTATGATGAGCACGCCCCGATAGTTGCAGGGATGCAACCAACCCAGAAAACCATTGCACCGAAACCCATTGCCGGCAAGAAAGCTACGAAGAGGATGGCGATGATTGCTAAAGGCCAATCGTGCGAATGGGAATCTTGTACCCACCAGCGGTGCACGAAAACCAGCATGACCAGAAATACCACAGTTCCGAAGATTAGTGCTACCCTGTGCCAACTCTTCTCGCGCCGCGCTAGCGAATGTAGAACGATATTGATTTCCTCGCGTATCTCGTCATCCATTGCAGTCGACACATCCTCCTTCATCGCGACCGCCTTGATCGGAAAGCCATTGTCGGAGGAGTTCGTAACTGTCACGATGCGCGCCTCCTCTTCTCAATTGGTCGTCGAAAGCCTCTCCAAATGAAGTATATTCCCAATCCCGTGATGACGGCTGCGACTACCGCTTCCCCTGTGGCCAACGGATTTCGCAGAGAGAAGCCTTGAAGCGTTAATGCCAGCAGCACCAAGCCGTGCACGGTACCCGAACCCAACAGGCCGCCTCCGAAGCAGCTTTCCAGAGCCTGACGTACTCCAAGAGGTCTTCGGAGCGATCGTATGAACAAACATAAACTCGATGCGAACATAGCCACAGTCGCGGGTAGGTACGGAGAGCGTTCTGTTTGGATTCCGGCAGCCGCACCGATATGTCTATCCAATTGAGTGAATGCAACAAGGAGAAGTAACAGCGCCACAGAAACCCCAGGGAAAGACACTCTTTGACTCAGCTTCGAAACCCTATAACTGGTTCTAGATTTCCATAATGAGTTTTTCTCCTCGACCAGGGAATCCACGACGTTCCTTACGACGCCTTGAGTCTTGTTGTCCTCTTCGATACCGCGACGGCTCAGTTCCCTACGGATAAGGAGAAGAGCCTCAGGTTCAAATGTGTGCGGATCCACGAATGCAGCCTTGATCAAATCCTCAGTGGACCATCCCGCGTACATCTCCGACAATTCAGACAGCCTTTTCTTATCCACTGCAATAAACCCTCCAACAATCTTCTGTCCTTTCTTGCAGCGTACTGCCCTCCCTTGGATGCGAACAACTCTTCACAACACCACGGCGGCGGTGTTGCTGGGAACACTGATTCCGGCGCTGTTGACACCGATGATGCGATATTCGATTTCGCGCCTTTGCGATTGATTCGAAAGCAGGGCATGCGTTTCCAGCGCCATGCCCGCTTGTTCCCAACCGCCGAATGCGCCGCCGCCTTGCGGTTGTTCGCGCCGATAGATCACATATGCGCGGACCGGCCCGCCCTTGCCGCCGATGATGGGCGTCTTCCAATCGAGATAGACCGTGCCGGGGCCTTGCATGATCGCTTCAACCGCGCGTGGCTGATTCGGCGGGTTGCTGGGTTGCGCCGGTGTCTTCTTCCCCCAGCCGATCAATTCCAGTTTGCCCGGATCGTTCGCCGTGTCCACTTCCGATTGGTGCAACTGCGTCGTCATGTTGGCGACCAGCGCTTCAAATGCGGCGTCTTTCTCTTCGGTTTTCATTTTGGCCATCGCCCGGAAACAGATCGATACGAGAAGGCCCTGTCGCAAATCGTCGGTGGCGGTTTGCAGCGCGGGCAGATCGGCATGCGGGAAGTCGCCGGGATTCGCTTGGTATCCGGCGATCATCGCATTCGCGAGCGCAAGAATGTCCATTTCCTGTTTCGGAAACACGGCCATGTCATCGGGGCTTTCCAACGCAGAGGCGCAGAGGCCGCAGAGATTCGCGGAGAGATTTCATTCTGTATTGCCCAAAAGTCATTTCATATTCTCCGCGTTTCTCCGCGTTCTCTGCAACTCTGCGTTGAGTTCTTCAAAGGACGACTTCCGCCGTGTTGCTTGGTACGCTGTTGCCGCCGTTGTTCACGGCGATGATTCGGTATTCCAACTGGACGTTGCGCGGTTGGTCGGTCAACGTCAACTCGCTGTCAAGCGCGACGCCGACTTGATGCCATTCGTTGAACGCACCGCCAGAAACCTGCTCGCGGCGTTCGATCAGATACGTTCGCACGCGGCCGCCCGGTCCCGGCGCGGGCGCTTTCCAATCGAGGAAGAGCGTGCCCGGTCCCTGGATGACAGGATCGAGATTGCGCGGTTGCCCGGGCGGGTTGCTGGGTTGCGCGGGCGCTTTTGGTCCCCAACCGATGAGTTCGAGTTTTTCCGCGTCATCGGCGGTATCCACCTCGGACTGGCGAAGCTGGACCTTCATGATACCTTCGAGCGCGTCCAGCGCAATATCCTTGGCTTCCGTTGCCAACTGCGCCTTGGCTTCGGCGTCCAGTTGCTCGTTCTTTTTCGTCTGGTACGCTGTGCGCAACGACTGCAACGTTGGCATGTCGGCGTGTGGGAATACCGCCGGGTTCTGTTGATATCCGGCAATCATGGCGTCCGCCAATGCGACCGCGTCCGCCTCCCGCTTTGGAAAGTTCGGCATGGTCCTTTTCTCCCTCCATCCGCTCTATTTCCGCCATTTCAGGCGAAAAACACATAAATCATTACAAATCAATGACTTAAAACGCAATTCCGCGTCCTGCAACTCGATTCCGCGCTGCGCGGAACCATTTTTCACAGCGCGGAATGAGTTTTCTGCGCAGCTTTTTCGATCTTCGCTGCGCGAATTCATTCCGCGCAGCAGAAATTCAAATCGGCGCTCCCCGGAGCCGTTCCGCGCGCCCGCGCATCATTCCGCGCGCCGCGAAATCATTCCGCGTTGCGAGGAAGTTCCGCGCGTGCTGAGAAATCGGTGCGCGCTACGTGCATCCCGTTCCCGGCAGCGACGCTTCACTTCTCCCCGCGAGGAACCGCTCGCCCCCGCGAGATCCCGCCGCGCGTTATGAGCCAAGTCGGCGTGTTGCGCGCGATAACAGCGATCCCGATGATTGCGGTCTTGACGCTTGCTGCACCTGCCTTATTCAAATTTCGCGCTTGCATTCGGTGTAAGCATCGCGAAGCGCACTGTGGCTATCAGCCGCAAGCGTCACCCACGATGCTCCGAAATCCGCAGCACAACGGTACTACTTCTCGATGAATGAAATCATTGTACTTCCCCTTGATCCGCGAAAGTCAAATTCTGCCCCCTTGTCTTTGGAAATGCAGGTATATCGCCCTTTCCGGTAAGTAACCTCCGAACGAGGTTTACCGGAGACGAATGTATGACGCTGCTGCGCGAAGTGGTCGAGACCTTCATCCGCCTGGTCAAGGCGGAGATTGCCCCCAATGCCGTTCTCGTCCCCCCGGACGATGTGTTCGAGGTGCCCAGGGTTCCGAGTCTTGTCCTGCAAGGCCCCACGCCAATCGAAGACGCCGCCCGCCGCTGTCCAGCCCCTCTCCTTCTCGATGACCGGGACGCCATGACCTTCACGGAAACGGCCCATCCCCGGCTGTATCACCTGGATTTCGGCCTCGTCGCCACAGCGGGAGACGCGCCGTCCGTCCTGGACATACAGGAGACGACCACGCGGTTCTTCCAGACGCATCCCACGTTGCCTGTCGGCGAGCGGGGCGCGCTCAACCTCACGTTGCTCGTGCCGCTGGGCGGTTGGCGGCGCGTGAACTTGTCCAACCTGCGCCAGGTTTCCGGGCGGTGCCGCGTCGAGGATTGCCCGGTGTACGACGACACCGTCCGCGAAGGAAGGCTCATTCACACCCGGATATTCGAGTTCCGTGGCGGCATCACCGAAGACGCCGCTTTCGGCCCACAGACATAAAGGAGAAATCGCCCATGATTGAAGTGAAGAACCTGCTGTTCCAGCCGCTCACGCTGCACACGCGGAGCGGGCGCGGACTGCACCTGGGACCGCGTGAAAGGCTACGCCTTCCCGACGACGAGGTGTCGCCGGAGATGGAAGCGTCCGCCCGGCGCGGCGTCGTGAACCTGACTCCCGTAGACGAGAACGCCGCCAACGAACCGCTGCCCTCCCCCGGCGTCCTAGCCGACCCGGAAACGGAAACGACTGTCCGTGACCGGCTTGGCTTCGGCGTTGGGCAAATCCCGCTGCCGCAGGACAACGCGCGGATCGCGCGCAGGAAAAGGAGCTGACCCATGCCCACCTATCTTTCCCCCGGTGTGAACATCCGCGAAACGGATTTCAGCTACTACGTCAAGCAACTGTCCACCTCCGCGTGCGGCATGAGCGGCGTCACTGAGCGTGGGCCCATCAACAAGCCGACGCTCGTGACCAGTTGGGAACAGTTCGTCCGGCGCTTCGGCGGATACACCCAATCGAGCCTTCTGGCCTATGCCGCGCGCGCCTTCTTCGACAACGGCGGCGCGCAACTCTGGGTAAACCGCATCGCCCACTACACCGACCCGCTGGACAAGACCACGCTCGCCGCGTTGTGCAGCGCCGTCACGCTCAAGAACAGAAACGCCGTCAAGGCGACGCTCGCAACCGGCACGTCCGGCACGAACCGGATCCTCTGGCAGGCCGTGGCTGCAGGCGTGGTGGGCAACGGTATCACCGTCGCCCTCGTCGCATCCGGCAACGACACGCCCTTGTCCGTCGATGTAGCGGGGCCGGCCGTCACGGTCAACCTCGCAACCGATGGCGACGGCGTAGCCACGTCGACGGTCGCTCAGGTCGTTTTCGCTGTCACGGCGAAAGCCGAAGCCGCCGCGCTGGTTACGGTCGCCGGGACGGATACAGGCGTCGTGGCTGTAGTTGCCGTAACGCACTTGGCGGGCGGGTTAGAGCCGCAGGACGCGTTGACGGTCAGGGCAGTGGACGAAGGCGTCTGGGGCGACCGCATTGCTGTCCAATTGGAGAACGGTTCGCGTTCCCCGGACACGGAGTTCAACCTGATCGTCCGGCACAAGAACGAGATCGTCGAGGTCTTCAAGGACCTGTCCATGTCGCCGACGGCGGCGAACTACGTTGAGCTTGTCGTGAACGGCGACTCGGAATACATCGCCGTCGAAGACAAGACCACGGGGACCGTCACGGCGCAACACCGGCCCGCTGTGGGTCAGTTCACGCTGTCGGGCGGCGACGACGGTCTCACCGGCATTGCCGACGAGGACTACATCGGCGACCATTCGCAGCACACGGGTTTCAGTGCCTTCGAAGACGTGTTCGACCTGAACCTGCTTTGCATCCCCGGCGTCACCACGGGCGCGGTCCTGAACGCAGCCCTCACGTATGCGGAATTGCGCAAAGACGTGTTCTGCATTCTGGACACACCGATGGGCCTGACGCCGCAGGAAACGCTGGATTTCAGGCGCGGCCAGGGCGGATATGCCCACGAGGCGTTCAACTCGTCCTACGGCGCGTTGTACTGGCCGTGGCTGCGTATCGAAGATCCGGTCAGCGGCCATGAGAAGCTCGTGCCGCCGTCGGGCGCGGTTGCGGGCTGCTACGCCCGGAACGACCAGAAAGCCTACGTATGGTCGGCGCCCGCGGGTATCGACCGGGGCCGTGTCTTCAACGTCCAGGGTGTGGCCTACCTCACCCAGCGCGCGGACCGCGACGTGCTCTATCCCGAAGGAATCAATGTCATTGCGGTGTTTCCGGACTCCGGCGTGAACGTCTGGGGGCAGAAAACGCTGCTCCAACAGCCGTCCGCAGCGGACCGAGTCAATGTCCGGCGCCTCATGATCTATATGGAGCGCGCCGTCGGGGACTCTTCCCGTTTCGTGACCTTCGAGCCGAACCATCCCCGCACGTGGCGGGCGTTGCTCCGGCTCATCAACCCGTTCCTGCAGGACGTCAAGAGCAACGGCGGCGTCTATGACTACCGCGTCCAATGCGATGCGGAGACCAATCCGCCCGCCGTGCAGGACCGAAACGAAATCGTTGCCCGTGTGTTCGTGAAGCCCACGAAGACCGCCGAATTCGTGGAACTCAACTTCGTGATGACGGACACGGGCAGCGACTTCAAGGAAATCTTCAACGCGTAAGGAGAAGCGCCGATGAACGCAGCCGGCAACATGCCCAAGAGCCTGTACCAGAACTGGCAATTCGCCGTCGAGGTGAACGGGTTCGACGTGGCGCTGTTCAAGAAGGGCCAGGAGCCCAAGACGGAATTCGAGGAGGTGGCCTTCGCGCCGGGCGGCTCGATCTTCGACCAGAAGGTCGCGGGCCGCGTGAAGTTCGAGGACATCACGCTGGAGAAGGGCGTCCTGCAGGACGGCTCGGACCAGGCCGCGCGCGAGTGGATTCAGAAGCAGGTGGACGTGAACGCCGGGACCGGCAGCCTGCCCAACGACTACATGCGCGACGTGGACATCGTCCGGTACGACCGCACCGGCAACGAGACGCGGCGATGGACGCTCCACGGCGCGTGGATCAAGACCCTCGAATACGACGAACTCGAGGGCGGCAACAGCGAAAACACCATCGAGAAGATCACCATCTGCTACCAGTATTGGACGTAGGAACCGCCGCGGGGAAGGTTCCTCTCGAAGGGAACCTTTCCCGCGCTCTCGCTCTTCAGGAAAGGAACCGGATTCATGTATACCTTCACACTGCCCAGCGGGCTCGAAGCCGAACTGCGCGAGATGACCGGCGCCGAGGAGTCGCTGCTCACCAACCGCCGTCTCATGAAGGATGGCGAAGGCGTCAATCAGGTGCTCCGCAACTGCCTGGTCCGGCTCGGAGACAGGACGGAACTCGCCGCCAAAGATGTGCTGGATCTGCTGTCCGGCGACCGCTTGTTCCTCCTCGTGAAGCTCCGCCAGATTTCCTTCGGCGATGAGGTGGACCTTTCGCTCGTGTGTCCCGCCAAGGACTGCGGCGAAGTCACCGACGTTCACATTGCGCTCGACGACCTCGAAGCGACGCCCTACGGAACGGAGCGGGAATTCATCTTCGAACTGCCGCGCACGAAGAAGCCCGTCATTTTCACGCTGATGGACGGCCACATGGAGAAGCGGCTCGCGTCCCTCAAGGACCCGAACCTCCATTCCGCGATGCTCATGCGCGTGAAGGAGATTGACGGCAAGGCCCCGAACAGGAACTCGCTGGCGGAACTGCCCGCATTCGACCTGAACGCGCTCCGGGCGGAAATGCAGCGCGTGGATGGCGGCATCGATACGACCGTCCACACGGTCTGCACGGCCTGCGGCGCGCGCATCGTCACGCGGCTGGAGGCCGAACCCCCTTTCTTGTTCCCGAACGTTCGGTTGTAGCGGACGCGTTCTTCCTCGCCTACGGCGGGCTGCATTGGGGTTACCGGGAGATTGTGTCGCTGCCGCTCGGGGTGCGCCGCGAGTTCGTCGAGGCGCTCGAGCGGCAGCTCGCCTTTGAGAAGTCCGAACTGGAACGGAACCGGAAATGATCAACGACCTCGGCATGGGCATCGTGGTGACGATGCGGGACATGTTCTCCCGCAACGCCGCCCGCATCGAGTCGTCGATGGAATCGCTGGACGCGAAGGTCGCGGCGTCGAGCGAACGCATGACGCGCAACCTCGACCGCATCCAGAAGGGCACGATGCTGATGGGCGCCGGTCTCGCCCTGATGGCCGCGCCCGCGGCGCTCGTCGCCTCGACGGCCGCCACGCAGAAGGCGCTCGGAGAGATGGCGTCCTTGGGCACGAAGGACCTGCGCGCCCTCGAAGACGCGGCGGAAT
>JAGMZX010000161.1:0-2073 GCA_018005585.1 Candidatus Hydrogenedentota bacterium
TCACGGCGATCATGGGCCGCATGTCCGCCTTTACGGGTCAGGAAGTCACCTGGGAAGACGCCATGAAGTCCGACCTGTCGATCGTGCCCGCGGACCTGAGCTTCGACAAGGAGTATCCCATCGGGCCGTTGGCCGTGCCGGGCGCGTAACAGTATTTGTTGCGGCAGGTCTCCTGACCGCGCCACGATTGCAGTGATAGTCTCCCGCCGGGGTCCCGGAACAAGCCGGGTCCCCGGCGCTTGCTGTCCATGCTCCCCGGCGCGAGAATACGAGGGCCGAATCCGGCCCGTTTCCCGGGTGGCCGCCCCGGGTAACGAAGGAGACACGCACGCCTCGCCCCATTTCTGTCGCGCCACCTCTTGACATGGGAAAACAGCCGTTGTACAGTGGCAAGGTACACTAAGGCATTAACGGAGAAAGGGAGTTTACACGAACGGGGGATAGCGTTGATGAATACCGTGCCATCGTTGCGATCCGCCAGAGTTGTTTCATGGGCCGTCCTTGCCGCTGGGGCGCTGTTGCTGCTTGCGCCGTGCGCCCTGCCTGCCGCCGCACAGACACCCATCTCGACTCCCTCCATGGAAGAACTCCGGGAAATCGTTTACGCGCCCGGCTGCCGGCCCGACGGGCAGGAGGCACCTTCGGAATCGGGGAAACTCGGCCGCGCGGCGATGGAGCGGTTCGCGATGTCGCCCGCGCTGTTTGTGGAGAACCGGGGCCAGTTCGAGGACGCCTCGATACGGTATCTGCACCACGGACGCGGCGCGCTCGTTGCCTTGACCGATTCCGGGCCGGTGATCCAGTTGCGGCGGCCGGGCGCCACACGTGGCATGGGCATCTTGCCCATGGTCTTCAAGCACGGGCGGGACGCCCGTGCCACACGTCGCATGGGCATCTTGCCCATGGATTCTGGGTCTGCTGAGGCGCCATTCAGAGAGGCATTCGCCCTGAAGCAGGACGCGCCTGCTGAATTTCTTCCTGTCCATCCTGTCCATCCTGTCCATAACACACCCCCACGCTCGATCAGCGCACCCGGCCGCCCTTCGCAGATACGGCACGTGTCCGTGCGGTTTCCTGGGGCACACGAGACGACGCCCGGGGGCGCGCGGCGTTCCGAGTCGGTCTACCACTATCAGAAAGGCGCGCCGGAACACTGGCGCGAGAACGTGCCGACGTTTGAAGAGGTGGTCTACCCCGGCCTGTACGACGGCATTGACCTGAAGGTCTGGGGCAGACGCGATCACCTCAAGTACGAGTTCCACGTGGCGCCGGGGGCGGACCATGAGCAGGTCCGGGTGCGTTACGAGGGCATCCGGGGGCTTTCCCTGGATGCGGACGGGGCGTTGCTCATCGATCTCGGCGAGGGCTGGGAACCCTTGCGGGACGACGCGCCGTACATCTACCAGGACATCGGCGGCGAGCGCGTGGAACTCCCCGGCCGCTTCCGGCTGCTCGATGCGTACACCTATACCTTTGAACTCCTTGCGCCCCGCCACCCCGCCTACCCCCTCATTCTCGACCCCCGAGTGGAATGGGGCACTTACCTTGGCGGGAGCGAGTATGACGAAGGCCGTGGCATCGCGGTGGACGGCGACGGCAACGTCTACGTCACGGGGTGGACTTCCTCCTCCGGCTGGGTCTCCGGCGGGTTGGACACGACGCATAACGGCGGCACAGACGCCTTCGTGGTCAAAATCCAGGACGGCGCGGGGGAAGGCGAGGGCGACCCGTGCGCGAGCGAATACCACACCGCGGACCAGGACCAGAACAATCGGGTCGACCTGCCCGAACTCCTGCGGGTGATTCAGTTCCACAACTCCGGCGGGTTCCGCTGTGCGGATGACCCCGCGAGCACGGAAGACGGCTACGTTCCGGGTCCCTGGGTGCACCAGGGCTGCTGCCCGCACGACAGCGACTACGACGGCGGCGCGGACTTGCTTGCGTTGCGTGGGGTCGAGGCATGCCTCGCGCCCACGAATCATGTTCTGGGATATCTTCTCGTTTGGAACGACGTTCAGGCGTCGCTGCACCGCCGCATTTGCGTTCTTTGCGCCTTGGCGTGAGAATAGACCC
>JAGMZX010000161.1:2173-9082 GCA_018005585.1 Candidatus Hydrogenedentota bacterium
CTGAACGCGGCATTCATCACGGTCATCCGCTGGGTCATGTATCTGGCGCCCATCGGCGTGTTCGCGTTGATGGCTCGCGTGATCGCCGAACTGGGCCTCGGCTATGTCGCGATGCTCGGCAAGTACTGCTTCACCGTCCTGCTCGGTCTCGCAATTCATTTCTGCGTGCTGACATGCGTCCTCGTGCCGCTGTTCGGGCGCGTCTCGCCGCTGCGGTTCCTGCGCGGGATGATCCCCGTGTTCGAGGTCGCGTTCACCACGTCGTCGAGCGCGGCAACCTTGCCCGTAACGCTCGACTGCGCCACGCGCCGGGTCGGCGCGGACCGCAATATCGCCAATTTCGTGCTGCCGCTGGGCGTCACCATCAACATGGACGGCACCGCCTTGTATGTAGCCGTCGCTTCGTTGTTCATCGCGGAGGTGTACGGCGTGGCCGTGCCGTTTCAGGGGCAGTTGATGGTGTTCTTGACCGCCGTGCTCGTGTCGGTCGGCGCGGCGGGCATTCCCGGCGCGAGCATCGGCCTGCTCGGGATCATCCTGCAATCCATCGGAGCGCCCATCGAGGGCATCGCCGTCGTCGTGGGCGTTGACCGCTTGCTCGACATGAGCCGCACAGTCGTCAACGTCACCGGCGACAGCGTAGGCACGGTGATCATCTCGCGCAGCGAAGGCGTGATGCGGGACTGAGCTTGGCGCGGGCGTCCCGGCCGTGATTCAAGCTCATGGGAAGGGTGCACACGCCGCGGCGAACCTTCACCCCGCCTCTCTCGGGGAGAAGGGACTGCCATGCCGCGGACAGGCCCTCACCTTCATGACACAGGCTGAAGCCTGAGCTGCATGCCGGCTCACTCTGTGCTCCCGGTGCCTCCGCGGTAAATACAGTTGGAGATGCCCGCCGCCCTACGGGTTCGCCAGTTCCAGCACGTCGAGACCCAGCATGTAGCTTGAGGACTGTTCGTTCTTGCCGACGCACTTGAACGCAAACTGATGCGGGCCTTCGCTGAACTCCTGCGCGCCGAAGCAGACGCGGTCGCTGCGCGCGACGCTCTCGTGATATCCGTCGAAGGGTTCGCCGAGAGGCGCGCCGTCCACGAGAAGCTGATAGACGCCGTAATCCGGCGCTTTCGTGAAATAGGCGCAGACAGTGCGCGCGCCGGCCCGCTCCACGCGCGCCTCGAACGTAACGCTGGCCTCGCTGGAGGGCGGCGTGAACCAGACATGCGCGTCGCGGCTCCACTGCGCCCCGAACGCGCGCATGTCCTGGCGCTTCGCTTCGGGGGGCGTTGCTTCCAGAATCTTCAGTTCCTCGCCCTCATATAATCCTTCCGGAACAATCCGAACGTAATCGACGAGCGTCTCGCCGCCCGCCGCCTGGCCGGGGGCCAGGACCAGGCCGAACGTGTGGCTGCCCGCTTCGATTGGCGGGGTCATGCGCGTGACGGTTTCCCACGCGAGTTCGTCGGCCTCGCACGCAACCGGCCCGCCGAAAGAAACGCCGTCGAGCGTGAACTGCACCGTGGGCCGGCCCGGCCCATGTTGCAGCCGCGCCGTCACGGCATGAGCGCGCGGCGCCTCGATGGCCCACGCGAACGCCGCGCCGCTGTCCGCGCTCTTGTGCGCGATCGCGCCGCACGACATGCCGCTCATGCCCGCCAGGCCGCCGTCGACGATGCGCAGGCCCGCCTCGCCGGCGGCCCGCACGGGCAGCGATTCCGCCTCAAGCACGCCCGGCGTCTTTTCGCTCGGCACGAGCCGCACCGCATCCAGGAGCGCCGCGTTCCCCGGCACGGCGACGACCAGCACCTGCGCGCCGACCGTGAGGCGTTTCCAGGGCAAGGCGCGCTCCCTGTCCCGGGCGCCCTCGCCGTATTTCCAGTCGAGGACCGCGCCGGAGGCGCTTTCGATCCGGGCCATGAGTTCAAGGCCGGGCCCGGCCTCTGCCAGCCGCAGTCGGACTTGATATACGTCTTCTTTTTCGATGGGCACGGTGAACCGGGCTGACCCGCCATGGCCCTCAATGGCCACGGCCTTGCCGCCGCTGTAAAACCCGGGCGCGTCCGCGTCGGTGACGATGGCGCCGCCGCCCTCGGCGAGCAAGTCTTCCGCTTCCAGATACCCCGCCAGCCGAGGCGACCGCCACACCCGTTCCGCGACGGGCGGCATGGGCGCCAGCGCCGCCTGAACGCCCGGCGCCGCGTACCAGAACGTCATGCCGCTGTAGTCGGCCTCGTACTCGTTGCCGTGCCCGTGTTCGATACCGACGCGCGCGGTCTGCTGAAACGGCGCCAGGTCGGTCATGTGCAGGCGGAAAGCGTGGCAGCGCCCCTCGCTTTCGGCGTGATAGCCGCAGCCGTAGTACGGGAAGCTGCCGGTTCCGCCGAAATACCATCCACCATTGTAGTAATCCTCGGAACCAGTCCCGTTGAACTGCGTATGGTCGCGGCCGTCGATCCAGAGCATCTCATCGCCTTCGAGAAAGCCATGCCCGGGGCCAAAGCCCTGCATGGCCATCGAGACGCCACACCAGTGACCCCGGCCTTCCGCCGTAAGGATGGGGAACAACTCGCCCTGCGCCGTCGGGTTCAAGCGCAGCCAATGGGCCCGGAAATGACCCAATCCCTCCGGAAACTCGCGCAGGTACCGCGTCTTCGTCGTTACCGTGAGCCGGATATGGTCGTTGGACTCGTTGTACAACGCAACTTCGATGTTCCCGCGGAACGGCATCGGCCAATAGCAGTAGAACGTGTCCGTGCCCGGCTCCAATCGCCCGCACAGAAGCGATTGCGTCTTCTCGCGCGGGAACGGCTGCAGGAAGAAATCCCCCAGCGGCGCCTCAACCTCGAACTCGCCGCCGTCCGCGTTGATCGCGATGGCCACGCGGCGCAGCGCCTTGTCGGGCAATTCCCTGAACGCGAGTTCCAGGCCCGTCAGTATGCCGGGACCGTTGCGTTGCGCAATCGTCTGCCGCTGCCCGGGCAACAACGCCCATTGCTGGTATTGCTTGCGCGCATCCGGCAGCGGCCACGGGTCGCGCCCAAGATGCGACCAGGCTTCGCGGACGCGTTCGAACTTCGCGCGGTCCTCGCCGGACAAGGCAGGCGTGAAGGAGCGGACGCCCTCGCCGCTCGCGAACTTCACGCACGTGATCTGGTAGAAGTTGATGCGCTCGCGCGTGACGACCCTGAGGCTCTTTTCGTAAGCCAGCGGCACGTAGCTGCACCAGCCGCCAAGCACGTGGCGGCTCACCGGCGACAGGAACGGCTCCTGCTTGTCGAGGAACATGTCCTCCCACTTGTCGAAGGCCAGCCGGGGCGTTGTCTCGCCGTCGAAATAGAATTCAATGCGGCGCGGGCCGGGGTTCGCCGACCAGATGCGGTACACGCAGCCGGGGCCGCTGTCCTCGAAGATGACATAGGCGCCGTCCGCCTCTTGCCGCAGATAGGAGTACGTGCCCGAGAAACCATCGTCATTGCCGCCGGTCCGGTCGAAGCTCGATACTTGCAGGCATTGGTCGTCCCGCAGCATGGGGAGCTTGCTGGTATCGACCAGTTCAAGCCAGTCGCCCGTGAAGACAGGAGCCGCTGCCACGCGTGCGGCCAGCACACACAACGCGATGCTTGATACGAGACTCCGCATGGACTAGCCTCCTCTCGATGCAAGATGGCAGTCTATGGGGGATTACGGAAGACTGTCAACCATCGGCCGAACGCGCAAGGTTTGCACGCTCCCGCCGCTATATGCTAGATTTCCGTGCTTGTCCGGGCTTCCGGGCGCGAGGCCCGTCCTCATCGCCGAGGGGGACGGCAAGAACCCGCAATCGTTTCAGGAGGATTCCGCATCATGCAGGACCTGATGCGCAAATACCGGCGCTACATACTGTTGGGCGTCATCATCATCATGAGTGTACCGTTCATTTTCTGGGTAACGCCAGGGCGTGCCAGGCGCGGACAGGAGCAGTTCGGCCCCGACGCCGACGAGGTCGTTCTCGACATTGGCGGCGTGCCGGTGTACCGCTGGCAATTCTTGCGCCAGCTGGACGCCGCCGTGCAGCAGCAATCGCGCGGCGACCAGCGGGTCACCTACGCGGACCTCGAGAAGAACGGCACGGTACAGGATATTCTCGAGCGCCTGACGCAGCAGGCCATACTCACCTACTTCGAGGAGCAGCGCGGCTACAGGTTTACGCAAGAGTACCTCGAGCAGCGGCTGCGGGATGAATTCAAGAACGAGGACGGCGAATTCGACGCCGCCGCGTACAATGAGTGGCTCAAAGACGACCCCACCCGCAACTGGAACCAGCTTTATGAAGATTTCCGCGGGCAGGCCGCTCGGGATATCACCATGGCCCTCGCGACCGCTCCCGCGGCGCGCATTATCGACTCGGAAATCGAAAAACGCATCGCGGACAATCACACCAAGATGAAGGTGCGCTATGTCAAAATTGCGCCGGGCGTCGAGCCCACCGAGGAAGACATCCAGCAGCATTACACGGAACACCAGGAGGACTACCGGGCTCCCCGCAAGATGACCGCCGCTTTCGCGCTGGTGTCTCTCCAGCCGCCGCTGCCGGAAAATGCCGCGAAGATTCTAGAACGCGCGCGCGCGGGCGAAGATTTCGGGGTTCTCGCGGACGAGGTGTCCGATTTGCCCCCGGAGAGCAAGAACGGCGGTCAAATGGGCTGGCAGCAGCCGTCGGAACTCGAACTCGAACACCGCAAGCCGCTCTTCGAGCTGCCGGTCGGCCAGATCGGCGACCCCGTCTACGGCCCCGGCGGTTATTTCATCTACAAGGTCGAAGAGGAACGGACCAACCCCGACACCGGCGTCCGGGAAGTACTGGGACGGCAAATCTATTTCCAGACGTCATTGCCGCCAGAAGAACGGGAGGTCCGTCAGGCGGAAGCCCAGCGCATCGCCGACAAGGCCAAGGAACTCGGCAGTCTCGAGGCCGCTGTGCAGGAACTGGGCCTGCAACTGAGCCGGACGGGTCAATTCACGGAGCAGGACCGCGAGATCGAGGGGCTCAGCCGGTTCGACGCGCGCTCGTTTGCGCGGAGCATCGCGGCCCAGAAGGACGACACCCGTTTCAACGTGATTACCGGAGCCATGAACCTGTACGTGGCCGATGTCGTGGAGAGCATCGAGGGCGAGATTCCCCCGCTTGAAGAAGTGCGCGACCGCGTGCGCGAAGACGTGGTCGCGGTCCTGAAGACCAAGCCCGAATACCAGGCAAAGGTTCAGGAATACGTGGATAAAATCAAGGCGGGCGCAAAAACGCTCGACGAAATCCCCGCGTTGTGCCCCGAATTGAACCCGCAGATCGCGGAATCGCAGGAAGTGGCCGCCAACCGCGGCGTCGTCGAGGGCATTCCCTGCTCGCAAATCTACGAACAGGTGGGCCGCGGCGAACCCGGCGTCATGGCCGGCCCCATGGTCAATAACCTGGGCGAAACGTATTTCGTGGACCTCGTCGCGCGCATCGACCCGACGGACGAAGACCGCAGCTCCACCGAGTGGCAGGATGAAATCAAGCAGGCCCGTGAAATGGAACTCCAACGGAATGAGCGGCTCATCGTCCAGGACTACCTTACCGACCTGCTCGAACGCGGCATGCAAGACATCCCCATCCGCCGCAACGACGCCCTGTTGAGCCAGATTCTCGGCCATACGGCGGAAGAAGAGGAAGCGGCGCCCACCGAGGCGCCCGCCGAAGCGCCTGTCGAGCCGCCCCCAGCCTGATTGCCTGTCCCGGCATAAGAAGCGGGGCACCCGGCGAATACCGGACGCCCCTTCAATCACCTGCGGGCGCGTTTGCCCGCAACGCTTTATGCTAGTAGCCGCGCGTGCCGCCTGGCTACGACACATTCCTCCTCGCCAGGTCCATCCCAACTGCGTGAGACAGACCCGTCTTTTGGTGCCTGGTCGCGGCGCAGGCCGGACGGCCACTAGCGCCGGGTTTACCCGGACTTACCATCGACGGATCACCTCCTTTCGGCCACGACCGATGTTTCCCGCTGGCCCACCGCGAGCCGCATCGCCATCTGCCGGGACTTACCTCTATCGTACCCTTACCATATAAAGGCCTTTTTGGCAAGGAAAATTCCACAGCCCGTTTCACGCGATCGTGCGGCCCCGTGTTTTCAAGGCACACCCGGAGAATAACGCGGAAAACCGGACACGGAATGCCAAGGCCGCACGGGACTGTTTCCCTTCTGGTATGATGACATGCCTTCTCGTGCAGCTTGTGCCTGCTATCGCCGCAGCGGGTGTAGATACCGAAGGAATTCCAAGCATGTCTTGCAGTACTTCCCATCACGCCGGGACACCCGCGAACCGGCTCCTCCATGAGACGAGCCCCTACCTGCTTCAGCACGCGCACAACCCCGTGGACTGGTTCCCCTGGGGCGACGAGGCCATCGCAAAAGCGCGCACCGAAGACAAGCCGATCTTTCTGTCCATTGGCTATTCGGCGTGCCACTGGTGCCACGTCATGGAACGGGAATCGTTTGAAAACGCCGGGATTGCCGCGCTCCTCAACGCGGATTTCGTGAGCATCAAGGTGGACCGCGAAGAACGGCCGGACCTCGACGAAATCTACATGACCGCCGTGGTGGCGATGAACGGCCAGGGCGGCTGGCCCATGAGCGTCTTTCTCACGCCCGGTCTTAAGCCCTTCTACGGCGGCACCTACTATCCGCCCGCGGACGGATACGGCCGCCCCGGTTTCGCCTCCGTGCTCGCGCGTATTGCGCACGTCTGGAAACACCAGCGCGGCGAGGTGCTGGAAAGCGCCGACGGGCTGACGGATTATATCCGCGCGCAACTGGAAGAAACGCGGGGCGATACAGGCGCACTCTCCCTGGAACTCGTGCGCAATGCGGCCGCGGACCTGCGCCGCGCCTTCGACCA
>JAGMZX010000161.1:9182-12836 GCA_018005585.1 Candidatus Hydrogenedentota bacterium
GGGCGCGCGCATTCTCGAGGAACCTCGCTACCGTAACGCGGCGGAACAGGCGGGCCGGTTCCTGTGCGAACGAATGATGCGCGACGGCCAGTTATTGCGCACCCATCGAAACGGCGAAAGCCGTCTGCCCGCTTATCTGGACGATTACGCCTTCGCGGCCCATGCGTTTCTCGACCTCTATGACGCGGCCTTCGATGCGGCGTGGCTCGAAGCGGCCGAATCGCTGGCCGCCATGATGCAGGAGAAGTTCTGGGACGACGCCGCGGGAGCATTCCGCTTCACCGCGGAGGAACACGCGCACCTCATCGCGCGCTCCCGTCCCTCCTATGACGGGGCCGAACCGTCCGGCAATGCAATGGCCGCGTTCGTCTTATTGCGTCTGGCGCGGCTGCTGGACCACCCTGAGTATCAGGAGCGCGCCCGGCGGGTGCTGGAAGGCAACGCGCTTGCCATGGCGCAGGTCCCGCGCGGATTCCTCAAGACGCTCTGCGCCGTCGATTTCCTCCTGGACACGCCCCGGGAAATCGTCATCTGCGGCGCGCGGCGCGCCGAAGACACCGCCGCGCTCCTGCGCGCGGCAAACACTGTATTTGCGCCAAACGCGGTTTTCGCCTTCGTCGACCCAGCCGGCCCGGGCGCGGACACCCTCGCCCGGCGGATGCCCCTGCTGGCCGGCAAGACGCTGGTTCGGGGGAAGGCCGCGGCCTACGTGTGCGAGGATTTCGTCTGCGCCAGCCCCGTCGTGTCTCCCGATGAACTCGCGCGCCTGCTCACTATCCGATAGAACGTCCGGAAGCACTCAGGCGCATCGCGGCGCCAAGACGCGCGTCACCGCGAAAGGACGTTGAAACTGAGCAGCCCGTATTCCCAATCGTCGGGGTCCAGTTGGAACAACTTGGCCCGTTCGCGCTTTACAGGCCCCGAAAAACCCGCGCCGCGGCTCCCCCGCGGCGTGTACAAATCGCGCCCCTGCAGTTGGGGATGGAGGTCGGCGATCTCGAGGCTGATATTCTCACGCGTCAACAGGAACAGAATGCGTTCGGGCTGGCCGGCCGCCGCAGTGGTGGGCCCGCATTCTTCCCAGACACCCTTGGGAAACTTGTCGTTTCCGACGAACTGAGGCGAAGGCACCTCGAATACTTGCCCTGCGTCAACGCGGTTGTCAGGAAATTCCTGCGACGGGGCCAGCTTCAAACAGGCGCCGCTCGTGCCCAGATTGAACAGGTGCAGATAACCATCCACCGGACTGCGGCCCTCGACATGCACGTATTCGCCCACGGAAAGGACATCGTCGTACCCCTCCGTCAGCGGCTCCCGCGGCGGGGACGCATCCGTCACGAGGTGTTCAACGAGGGAACTCCGAACGGCGGGGTCGCCTGCGTACGTTACGCCGCGCGAAGCCGCAACCGATCTCGCGGCAGGCCGCTCGGACCGCCAATGCTGGCAGCAGAGCTCGAGCCGGCCTATCGGCCCTTTCACGTGCTCAATGGTTTCGAGCAGCGTGAGGATGATGCCGTGGCTGTCTTGCATAGGGCCGCCTGCGCCGCAGCCTCCCTAGCGGTACTCGACCCGCGTTTCTGCTTCCCCGCCTTTCCAGGTGATCTGGATATTGTAGAACCCAGGATTCGGTCCTGGAAACTCGGGGGCCTGCTCGCCAGGCAGTATCGTCAAGGGCTCGAACAGCTCCGAGCCCGCCTCGTCCGCCATGCGAATGGTAAAGGGCCGGACTTCCTTGCCCGTAGCCAGGTCCTTCAGGTTGATGCGCAGCACGGTAGCGCCCTGTTCGCGATGATGCTCCAAGTCAATGCGCGCCGTGCCGCGCACGAATCCCACCCCCGTCGGCACCGCCGGGGGGGACGCCTTCGCCGGCGCTTTCTCCGGCCTCTTCATCCCCCGGCTGATGCCCCCGGCCAGCACGGGTTGCGGCATGGCTGTCCCACTAATGGCGTCCAGGGTGCTGAGCGCGTCGCGGGCCTTTTCCAGCAACTCGCCCGCCACGGAAAACACCGCGTCGATAAACGAAGAACGGGGACCCTGCGCCGCGGCCCGCCTGTGCGCGGCCATGCGGTCCAGCGCTTCAAAGAAGCTGGGCTTCATATAGTCCAGGCGCTTGCTGACCTCTTCCGGCACAGGCTCCGCCCGATTCAGTTCCTCTATCATCCACTCGGGCAGGCCGCCGGGAGTCTCCCTTCGGATACTGCTCATGCCTCGTTCCTCCACAGTTCGCTCGCAAAACGCGCGAACCGGCTGCGTATTGCCTGCTTCACATGGTAGATGTTCATGTTTACCGTCGTTTTCGGTATCTGAAGCGCATCGGCGATCTCCTTTTGCGACTTCTCCTGCATGTATAGTCGAAATACATCCGCCGTCGCTTTCGGAAGGGTGTCAAGGAATCGCCGAATCTCATCCAGGAGCGTGCGGCAGTCCAGGCTGGCCGTGTTGGCGCCCATGCAGGCCAGCACATCGAGCAACGAGACATCATCGTCGGTCTTGGCATCCAGGGAAGTCTTGCGTGTGCGCTCCCGGATGACAAGCCGCAACCGGTCCGTAATGCGACTGGACGTTGCCTTGAATATCCAGCCTGCCCAGTTTTCCACGCACTCGAATTCCTCCTCCTCGAGGGAGCAGATGTTCACGATGACATTCTGCACGACCTCTTCGAGGAAGTCCTCGTCGTGGATATTCCTCCTGCGGCCCAGCGCGCGGGCCATGGTCCAGGCGCAGTCACGAAACTCGGCCCAGAGCATCTTACGCGCGTCCGCGTTTCCCTCCAGCGCGCGCTCGATCAGGTCTCTCGAAAAACTCCACAGTACAGCCATAGGAACGGCACACCCCCATCTTGTTAAAGAACCCGGGGTGCGAGGCCACCTCTTTAGACCGCCGCACTCCCTCCATGTGTCAAGGCTATCACGCCCCGCGGGATCTATCAAGCCCCGCCAACCCTGCAAGCATTCTGCCGGAAGTTTGGCGGATCTGTTATCGAGACGGCAAGGCCCGCGCCCTTGTGCGTCATGGCTCTCCTGAAAAAAGGAATCGCGCAATCCAAGCGTTCCGCCGCGAACGCATCCCTCGCCTCGCAAGGATGGCCCGTCTATTTCAGCGTCCGGGGCAATATCCCTCTTCGCCCTCCGGGCAGATGTGATAGCCGCCCGAATTGTAAAACTGGATGACCCGCAACAACTCGCTCATGCCAATCACCCAATCGCGGGGGGCGTAGTCGCCGGAATGGGCCCGGCAATCCTGAAGTCCCAAACCCGGCATATACCCGTCTTCCGAAAGCGGGTCGCAGTGGAGACCGGCGCTGTTGTAAAACTGAATGAATCTCAGCAATTCCGACATGTCTATCTGCCAGTCGGCGGGCACATAGTCCGACGCGTGATAACCGGGCCCCGGCTCTCCTTCACCCTCCCCTTCGCCTTCACCCTCGCCTTCACCGGGCATACAAACCGTAAACCGCAGGCTCCAGCTTTCCAGGGTGCCCGTAACGCCATACAACGTGTCAGAGACGATTAGAACCCATTCGCCCTGCGTAGCCTGCCCGTCCAGTGCGTGCAACGGCATAGCCGGGCGGAAATGGCCCGTATACGGACCCATCCCCGAGGCAAACGGCGTGTCGGCTTCGTCGTCGAACGTGGTGTCAACCAGGTCAGCGCC
>JAGMZX010000162.1 GCA_018005585.1 Candidatus Hydrogenedentota bacterium
GGTGAGGGCGAGGGCGAAGGGGAGGGCGAGGGCGAAGGCGAAGGTGGGGGCGAAGGGGAGGGCGAGGGCGAAGGCGAGGGCGAGGGCGAAGGCGAAGGTGAGGGCGAAGGCGAAGGTGAGGGCGAGGGCGAAGGCGAAGGCGAAGGGGAGGGCGAAGGCGAAGGTGAAGGCGAGGGTGAAGGTGAAGGCGAGGGTGAAGGTGAAGGCGAGTGTCCGCCGGAAACCCCGCCCTATGCCATTGGGCATGTCGGCAAGAGCTTTTATGACCCGGCGCGCGGATACCAGGAGGTCAAGACGGAAATCTATTATCCCGCCGCGTACGGCGGCGATGGCGTGCCGTTCCCCGAACCGGGTTGTCTATCCTTCCCGGTTGTTGTCTTCGGTCATGGCTATGAGACGGATATCGGCTACTACGATTATCTATGGCAGACGATCGTGCCGCGCGGGTACGTCATGGTCATGGTCGACACGCACAATGAGGTGGTCTGGAATTTCCCGGATTTCGGCCGCGACCTTGCGTTCGCCATAGGTGCGCTGTACGCCGAAGGCGCGACACCGGAATCCCTCTTCTTCGGCCGGGTGAACGACCGGGCGGCCGTCATGGGGCACAGCATGGGCGGCGGTTCCACGGTGCTGGCGGCGAGCAACAACCCCGAGGCCGACGCGGTCGTCTGCCTGGCTCCGTCCAACGTGGATTCCGCCGTACTGGACTCGGCGGACGGGGTGTGGGCGCCCTCGCTGGTTCTGGCGGCGGAAAAGGACTGTATTGTTCCGCACAAGGACCATGCCGAGCCCATCTACAACGCAATCCCTGCCGCCTGCAAGTATTACGTGGAAATAGTGGGAGGCAGTCACTGCGCCTTTGCGCAGGACGCCCGCGTGTGCGAATGGGCCGAAACGGCGGCTTGCCTGTTTGAAGACTTCGTGGACGACAGCTTCCAGCGCAGTCTGGTCCTGTTGTTCGTCCCGCCGTGGCTGGACGCCACATTGAAGGGGCGAACGGGAGCGCTGGACACGTTCCGCGCCCACGTTGCCGCGCAGGTGTCCGCGGGCGCCGTCACCTCGGCGCAGGAGTGCCCGGGCAATCCTTTCTGATATGCGCGGTTTCGCGCGCCGCGACCCGCCTTCGCAGCCCCGGAAGACGTGCGGCGTTTCAGCGCCGGCGGAGACACGTGTCATAATGTCGCGTGAAGACCAAGAAGGAGGCCTTCCATGTCACTTCTGCTGCTGGCTGTCGCTATTGCGCTTTCCGTCTCATTCTTGTGCTCGTTGCTGGAGGCGCTGTTGCTCAGTCTTCCTCTGAGCCAGGTGGCGGCGTATGAGTTGCGGCGTCCGGCGCTGGGGCGCATCTGGCGGCGATTCAAGGAGAACATCGAAAAACCGATCGCCGTGATCCTGGTCCTGAACACGACCGCGCATACCATCGGCGCGACTGTCGCGGGCGCTGAATTTGAGCGGTTGTTCGGCCCGCGCTGGCTGCTGGTGTTCTCGATTACGCTGACCTATGTGATGCTCCAATTCACGGAAATCCTCCCAAAATCGCTTGGCGTGCGTTATAACCGGCCGCTTTCCGCGGTGGTCGGCTTCCCTCTGCATTGGCTCGTGCGGGCGCTCTCGCCGGTGTTGGCGTTCGTCCATTACGTGAATCGTCCGTTCGAGCGCGCGGCGCCGGGGCAGCATACGTCCATGGAAGACATTACGGCGCTTGCGGCGGCCGCCAAGTCGATTAACTCGATCGATTCTCAGCAGGAAAAGATGATCCTGGCGGCGTCGCGGTTCAGCGACCTGAAGGCGCGCCAGATCATGACGCCGCGCACGGATGTCGTGTATCTTCGGGCGGATCAGCCGATAGACCAGGTATTGGACATCGTGCAGCACAGCCAATACACGCGGCTGCCCTTGTGCGAGCAAGACCTCGACCACATAATCGGCGTGATCCATGTCAAGGACCTTTTCGTCCAGCTCAATCTGGTGCCGGGTAAACTTGACATCGCAAGCGCCATTCTTGCCCAGGGGCGCCCGTTGCCGGACTACGCCCTGCCCGGCGGCGACCTGCACGTGATTGGTTCGGGCAGCATCAACCTGCCCAGGATCCGGCGGCAAATACTGTTCTTTGCGGATAGCACCCCCGCCCACACGCTGTTGCGCCAGTTTCAGGACAGCCGGATCCACATCGGCGTGGTCGTCGATGAATACGGCGCGACGCAAGGTATTGTCACCCTGGAAGATGTGCTGGAAGAGATCGTGGGCGACATCCAGGACGAGTACGACGGCCCGCCAAAGCCGAATATCGTCACCGAGGAGGGTGGGTATCGCGTGAACGGCCAGGCGCATCTTCACGAACTGCTGGAATGGCTGCCGCTTCCGGAGAAGGCGCAGGCGGGCGTGGATACGCTGGGCGGCCTTATTGCCAAGGCGCTCGGGCGCATCCCGGAAGTAGGCGACACGGTGGTCTGCGGTTCTTGCCACATGCGCGTGGTTCAGGCCGACCGGCGCCGGGCGCGGGAAGTGCAGATTACGATAGTCTCCGAAGAAGAACGTTCGGAATAAGACGCTTCGGGCCTCCGGGTCTTAGCAGTCCTCCAGTTCCACGCCCAGCGCGTAAACCTGCTCGCCGGGCGCGCGCATGCGGACGGCGTCTTTCTCCGTGACGACAAGCGGGCGGTTCGGCACGCCGGGACGCAGCGAAACGCGCGCGTGATCCCGGAAAGCGTGCCGCGCGGCGATGCTTGCGCCGAGAGCTTCCAGCGTGCGGAAGAACGCGTCCGGATTGCCGATTGCACACGCCGCCTCTACCTCGTGTCCGTCCAGGTAGGCCAAGGGCAGGGGCGCGTTATCCACCACGCGTCGAAGCCGTTTCGGTGCGTGGCGGGTAAGGCGCAACGGCGTGTTTGGACACACGCGCCGCACCGCCTTCACGGCGGTGTCGAGATTGTCCGCCTGATCGCAGCGCGTCAAAATGATCGCGGTGGCGCGAGCCAACGCCTCGACCGGCTCTCTCAAGATGCCCCGCGGCACGAGGTGCCCGTTCCCGAAGGGGTTGCTGGCGTCGATGATCAAGATATTCTCGTCGCGTTCCAGAGGAAGAAATTGATAGCCGTCGTCGAGGATAATCGTGTCGCACCCTCGTTGTTCGATGGCGTACCGTGCCCCTGCAATGCGGTCCGCGGCCTTGATGATATGCACGCCCGGCGCGCGCAGCGCGATCAGCGCCGCCTCGTCGCCGAACTGCTCCGCGGCTTCGCACGACGGCATTTGCCGGTCAAGGAACGCGGGCTCCGGGACCCGTTTGCTTCCGTAGCCGCGCGTCACCACCGCCACGGCGTGTCCCGCCGCCTGTTCCGCACGCGCGCGTTCGATGACGGCGGGCGTCTTGCCCGTGCCGCCTACCGTGATATTGCCGAAGCTGATGACCCGGGCGTCAACGCGGATACGGGGCAGGCGCCTGCGCCGCCACATGCCGAATCGCACGACGGGCGTCGCCGCGGCGAGCAGGGCGGCAAGCGGCAGGGGGACCGGGCCGCCGCGCCGGATGCGTTCGGCGATGGGGGGTAGCCGCTTCATCGCGGCGCGAACCGCTTCCCGCTGAATTGCCGCACGAGCCCCTTCAATTCGAGCAGCGTAAGTGAACTGAGCGCCTCCGCGACGGACAAGCGGCTCGCCATCGCAATCTCGTCGACGAACGAGCCGTCCTGCGACAATACCTCGAGCACGGCTTTCTCCGCCGAAGTAAGATTGGGCTTATGCGCGGGCGGTTGCGGCTTGGACCGCGGGGTCTCTCCCTTGGGCGCGGTTGTCACAGCGGACGCGTCGCGGGGCCGCGGTTGTAACTGCGGCGATGGGCCCGCATTGCGCGGAGGGGTCGCCGGTTGCGGGGCGCGCGCGGGCTGCATGCGCATTTCCGCCGGGACTTCCAGTTCCGCGAGGATGTCGTCCACGGTCTCGACCAGTTTGGCGCCTTCGCGGATGAGCGCGTGGGGCCCCCGGCTGTTCTCATGGCCGACCTGGCCGGGCACGGCGAATACCTCGCGCCCCTGTTCCGCGGCCTGGCGGGCCGTAATCAGCGCGCCGCTCTGAATTGGCGCCTCGATGATGCAGGTGCCCATGCACAAGCCGCTGATGATCCGGTTGCGGTAGGGGAACAATCCGCGGGAGGGCTGCGTGCCCATCGGGAACTGAGACAATACGCAGCCGTGCCGCGTGACCCGGTGCATCAGGTCGGCGTTTTCCACCGGATACGCCACATCGACGCCGCAACCGAGCACGGCTATGGTGCGTCCGCCGCCTTCGATCGCGCCGCGGTGCGCCGCTGCGTCGATGCCGTGCGCCAGACCGCTGACTACCGTGATGCCCCGGGCCGCCAGTTCGCGCCCCAGCGCCTCCGCCATCCGCACGCCGTAGGGTGACGCCTTGCGCGTGCCCACGAGAGCGACGCAATACTGGTCGGCGTTCTCGAGTTGGCCCCGGCAGAAAAGGACCAGCGGCGGGTCATAGATTTCCGCGAGGCGCGGCGGATAGGCCGGGTCTTCCATGGTAATCAGCGCGGCTTCGTACTTGGCCATCAGCCGTTCCTGTGCCGCGACGTCCGTCACCTGCTTGTATTGGCGAATGCGTTGCGCCAGCGCTTTTCCAACCAACTCGGCGAGTTCAGCCTCGCTCGCGCTCAACACGCGCCCGGGCGTGCGGAACCGCGCCAACAACCGGATGAAATACGTCGTGCCGATGCCCGGCACCAGCACCAGCGCCAGCCAATCGCGTTGTTCTTGGGTCAGTGGCATCTCCATCCACCCATGCGCGGCGCACGGCTGCCCGAAGGCCCGCGCCGTCCCTAGAGCCGCTTGATGACCAGGTTCTTATACCATACTTCCGCGCCGTGGTCCTGGAGCACGATGTGCCCGTCGCGCGGCAACTCGGCGAACGGCGTGTTGAACTTGCCGACGGGCATCGTCATCTGCGACAGGTCCGTGTGGATGACCCGCCAGCCGTTCATGACCACCTCAACCTCGGAACCGCGGCACGTGATGTCATAAGAGTTCCATTCGCCCGCGGGCCGCGCCAGGTTGAACATCGGCGTTACCGCATCATAGATTGCGCCGCTGCCGTTGCGGTTGGGCGCGACACCGTGATCGTCGAGCACCTGGACCTCAATCCCGCCCTGCACCGGGTCTTTCGGGTCGGTGCGGAAGAAGACGCCGCTGTTCGCGCCTCGTGTCACCTTGAACTCGATGTGCAACGTGAAATCGCCGAACGTTTCCGGCTCGTAGGCCATGTACGCGCCGCTCTTGCCGAATATGTGGAACACGCCGTCCTTTAATTCGAACACGCTCGCGTTCCCGTCGGTTACGTTCTTCCAACCTGCCGCTTGCGCCGCGCCGAAGAGATCGATCCAGCCTTCGCCCTCCGGTCGGGCCGTCGGCTGACCTTCGGGAAACCGGCCCGCCGGCAGCTTGCCGCCGATGCCGCCCTGACACGCGGACACGCACCCCGCCAGCAACACTATTATCAAGCCCTTGCGCCAGAATGACTGCTGCATACGCTGCTTCCCTTCCTTCTTTCCGGCCATAACAGTGCGGCCCCGACCCGTTTGCCCCGCATCATAGCATAGGCGTGTGGAAGCGCCCCACCCGTTTCTCCGCGCTACTGCTCCGGCCACGGCGCGAACTCGTAGAGCGGCGCGGTTTCGGGCGGCGGCGCCTGGGGCGGCGGCAAGCGTCCGGCCGTTTGTTGATACCACTGCTGCCATTCGACCGGATTCTCTCCGAATTCGAGGCCGGTAAGGGCCTTCAGTTGTCGCGCCGCTTCCCGACGCGCGGGAAGATGGTTCGCCAAGACGTGGACAAGGATGGGAATGGCCGTTTCGCGCGGCAGTTCCGCAATTCGCCGAACGGCGTGCTCCTTCAGCGACAGGTCGGTTTCCGTTTCGCCCAGAGCTGCACGATGCAGCACATTGATGGCTTCTGGTGTGCCCAACGCGGCCAGTGCGTCAAGCGCCACACGACGAACCTCCGGTGATGGGTGGGAGGCCAGTCCTGCCCAGAACCGGCAGTCCTGCGGCGCGCTGCTTTTTGCCAGTGCCTCTGCGCAGACCCGGGCGAGCACGGGGTCTTGGGAACCGGTGCATTGCGCCAGTGCCGGCGCGGCCTTCGCGCTGCCCATGCGCCCGAGGCAATACCCTGCGGCCCAACGCCGTTCGGGCGCGGCTTCGGCATTTTCCAGCACCTCGATCAACGGGCGCTCCAATGCGTCCTGCATGCCGGGCAGGGCCTGTCCCAGGGTCTGTGCCCCCGGCGACAAGGGATTGCGCATGATATACAGGACCTGCTCCGCGAGCGTGGTCTCGTCCAGTTGACTTAGAGCCTGAGCCGCCGCCCTGCGCACCGAGGCGTCTTGGTCCTCGAGAGCCGCAAGCAGCAGGTCCGGTTCCCGCGGTTGCGAGCAGGCCCAGAGTTCCACTGCGCGCACGCGCGTCGGCGCGTCCGGCGCGGCGAACATCGCCCGGACCATGCCGCCCGGGGCAGGCGCCCCGTGCTGGCCTGCGGCTGGAGCCGCAGCCTCGCCCCGGGGCCACAACACTGCCGGACTCTCCAGGATTTCTTGAATACGCGCTTGGGTCTGGGTTACCGCCCTTTCCTCCCACGACGGCGTGGCCGTGGTGTCCGGCGGCGGCTCGGGCCGGGGCAGGAAGAAGACGTCTGTCCACCAATGCGTCAATACGCAGACTAGACAGAGACAAAGATGGGCAGGTATCACCATCGTCCGTTCCAGTGGTTCTCCCCATTGTGTGGTGTTTCCGGCTGGAATTCAAGAGAGGCTGCTATGAAACACCGGAGAATTGCAGAGGCCAAGCTTCCTGGACAAGGTCCAATAAAGCGACCGGGATAGAAGATATTGTATAAGATATTGTAACCGAAGACTTTACGATAGGAAGTCAAAAAATATTGAGCAAAGGGGGAAGATATGGGAATAACCCTGTAGGTGCCTTTGTTTGCTTAGTTGCCGCTGGGTTGGTTACTCCCCCTAGCTGGCCCAACGGTGCAGTCAGCAATGACTGGTTCCCACCACCGGCGAGTGCATGAGGCAGTTCCCCCGCTGCCTGCACTCGCCCCTCTTTTTTTATGCCCAACTCCGCCGGGTTTAACCTTGTTTTTCCTGGCAATTCCGGGGGCTCCGCGGGCCGCTGATTCCGTTGTAATTATAAGAGGCTATTGACTTTCTACGCTTTGCACGCTATAATCCGCCCATCGATGCCGGGAATATTACGTTCTCGTGGGTTTCGTCAAAACCTCACGCTTACGAGAACGGGCATGAGAGATAAAAGCCTGCCTCGAACCCGTGCGTATTATTAGTGAAATCAGTCCTGCACCGATGGTCGAGTGGAAGGAGAATACGGATGACGCCGAGATTTTCTGTTGGCTTGTGGGTGTTTTCGGACACGCCGGACCGTTATTGCTGGGAAGGGTACCGGGATACGCCAAAACTGCAGGAACGGTTGGCCGCTGCGGCGAAAACCAAGGGCATTCGCGCCGTAGAAATCGCGCAAACCGATGTCACGCAAGAGTATCCGGTGAAAGAAATCAAGCGGCTGCTCAAGGAGTTCAACCTGGCTTGCTCCGGAGTCAGCGCGATAATGGTACATGATCGCCGTTTTGCCTTGGGCGCGTTCGGGCATCAGCATCAGAAGACGCGGAATGCGGCCATAGACGAGGGGCGGAAAGCGGTGGACGTGGCGCGGCAACTGGGCGCAACGGAAGTGACGTTGCGTCTGTACACGGACGGGTTTGATTATCCCTTTCACGTGGACTACATGGTCCAGTGGAATACGGTGATTTCCAGCATCAAGACAATTGCGAAGTATGCGTCGCCCGATATCAATGTGGCGATTACCTATAAGCCGCGTGACCCGCGCAAGCACCTGACGGTCGCGACGGTCGGGAAGGCGCTCTCCATGTGCCAGGAAATCGCCATGAAGAACGTGGGTGTAGCCCTGGATTTCGGGCATGCGCTCATGTCGGCGGAGAACCCGGCAGAGTCCATCGCGTTCCTGACCCGCGCGAACAAGCTGTTCCAGGTATACTTCAACGACGCGTATCAGATGTCGGACGATATGCTGATGCCGGCCAGCTTGCACATGTGGGAGTCGATGGAAGCCCTGTTCTACCTCAAGGCGTCGAAATACAAAGGCTTCATCACGATCGACATTCTGCCGCAGCGGATTGAACCCACGCAGGCGATCCAGATTGCGCTCGGGAACCTGAGCATTCTCTGGAAGAAGCTGGAGAAGCTGGACATTAACGAACTGCGCAAAGCGCAGCGCACCTTGGACGCCGTGGAAAGTCAGCGCATCATGCGGCGTATTATGATGCAGGCGTGATGGACAGCGCCGAGGAGATAGGGCTACTCTGCTCAGCGGCAATCTGAACGGTCTCAAAGCATCGCAGTTGCGCGCGCTCGAACGGCTGGAGCGCAGGCGCGCTCATTCGGATCGCGTCATTACGCCGGAACTCGCCAAGGCGCTTGCCGAGGTCTCGGGGGAGATCCAGCGTCAAGTGGGGCTGCTTCTGGACCGCAGGGGCGGGGTCACGGCGGTCATTGTGGGCGACGCGCGGGGGCTGTTTCTTCCGGAATTGGGCAGGCGCGGCCGTGACCGCTTGGCTGGGGTGCGGCTGGTGCATACGCACCTCACGCGCGAGCCGCTGAACGACGATGACCTCACTGACCTTGCGCTGCTGCGGCTGGACCTCGTTGCATCCGTCCAGGTGACGGAGGACGGATTCCCAGGGCTGATGTATCAGGCGCATCTGCTTCCGGACAACGAGAGCGACCGGCCCTGGTCGGTGCTCCCGGCCACGACGGTGTACGACCTTTCGGACGATTTCCCGTCCATGATCGAGGCGCTCGAGGAGGAAATCGAGCGGCGTCGCAAGCCGCGCCGGGCGGACGACCACCGGGAGCGCGCCGTCCTGGTGCATGTGTCGATGGCGGCGCCTGCATTTGCCGAGGACTCCGTCCGGGAATTGCGCGAACTCGCGCGCAGCGCGGGCATTGATGCCGTTCATGCGGTGATTCAGCACCGCCCGCCCGACCCCCGTTTTGGAGTGGGACAGGGCAAGTTGAAGTACACGCTCATCAAGGCGATGCAGCTTGGCGCGGAGACGATTGTCTTCGACATGAACCTCACGCCGTCGCAGGTGAAAGCCCTGGCCGACTACACGGACCTCAAGGTGCTCGACCGGACTCAGGTCATCTTGGACATCTTCGCGCAGCACGCCGTCACGCGCGAAGGCAAGATTCAGGTCGAATTGGCGCAATTACGCTACCTGTTGCCCAAGCTGGGCGCGAAGCACACCGCATTCTCGCGGCTCGCGGGCGGGATCGGCGGCCGCGGCCCTGGCGAAACGAAGCTTGAAATCGACCGGCGCCGCGCCCGGGACCGCATTGCCCGGCTCGAACGAGAGGTCACGAAACTTGGCGAGCGCCGCGAATTGCGCCGCGGCAACCGGAGGCGGCACGGATTGCCGGTCGTGGCCATTGTAGGCTACACCAATGCGGGAAAATCGACCTTGCTCAACAATCTTACGCGCAGTTCCGTCATCGCGGAGGATGCGTTGTTCGCGACGCTGAACCCCGTTTCGCGGCGGCTGCGCTTCCCGCGCGAACGCGAGGTCATCGTCACGGACACGGTGGGGTTTATCCGCAGTCTGCCGCCGGACCTCAAGGCTGCGTTCCGCACCACCTTTGAAGAGTTGCATTATGCCGACCTGTTGTTGCACGTTATCGATGCTTCCTGCGCGGACCTCGACGATAAGCTGGAAACGGTGAACGCGCTGCTCGCGGAACTGGACCTGCAACTGAAACCGGCTTTGCTGGTGCTTAACAAGACGGACTTGTGCGCGCCGGACGAGGCTGCCGGCCTGGCGCAGCGCCTGGACGGCGTCGCCGTCAGCGCCTTGGCGCCTGAAACGTTCGGGCCGCTGCTGGAAGCCATGGAGAAACGGTTGTGGTCGGAATCGGTCTTAAAACCGTCTTGCCCCGTACCTGCCCCGTAGCCGCCGCCCTGTGTGTGCTGTTCGCGGCGGCTTGTGCGTGGCCCGCCGGCGCGCCGGACGCGGCGCCTTATCTCAATCGCTATGATGCGGCCATGCGCGATGCCGCCGCAGCCTGGCAGCAGGGCGATGCGGCAAGCGCGCGCCGGCACCGGGGCGCCGCGGCCAAGGCATTGGAAGAGGCCATCCTTGTTTTCGACGAGGCCGGCGCGGCCGGTTCCGACGACCCGGAACTGCTCCGGCCGTACGCCGCGCTGCGCAACCTGGCTGGGGATTACGACCTGGCCGCCGAGGCGCTTGAACGCGCGGTGTCCCTGAAGCCGGACGACGCCAGGCTCCGGGTCGAGCTGGGCCGGAACCTTGCGCGCATTGGGCCGGGCAGGCGTCAGGACGCATTCGATGTGCTGCGCCGCGTCGTTGAATCGGGGCCGGATACGCCGGAGGCCGCCACCGCGCATCACGAACTGGGGTTGCTCTACTTGGAAGAGCGTCTTCCCGAATTTGCCAGGGAGCACCTGGAACACGCGAAGCGGCTGGACCCTGCAAACGCGCGCGTGGGATTGGCGCTTGCGGCCCTGCAGGCGCGTGACGGGGACGTCGCGGGCGCGTGGGCGCGGATACGGGAACTGGGCGCGGGCGTGATGGAGCACGACGCCGAATTGCGCATGCTCTTGCGCGTGACCTTGGCCGATTCCGACAGGCTGGGCCGGTCGTTTCCAGACACCGCCGAAAACCACGCGGCCTATGCGCGCCTGCTCTACCAGGCGGCGCGTATTCCGGAGGCCGTGACCGCGGCGCACCGCGCCACGGTCTTGAACCCGCGGGACGCAGATACCTGGAAGTTCCTCGGAGACGTCCAGGGGCAACTCGGCAATCTTCCCCAGGCGCGCACCGCTTATGAGAAGTCCCTGGAAGTGAACCCGGACCAGCCGCTCGTGCGCCAGCGGCTCGAACGGTTGCAGCAAACCCTGCAGGACCGGCAATAACGGCGCGTCGAAGGGTACGGGGCTGGCTGCCGCGGAAATACGGGCTTCCTGCAAGAGATTGTCTCGGAATAGTCTCCCGGCACGGGCATGTTCCTCCTGAGGGTGGTAACAGCTTGCCATGTGACACACGGGAGCAGAGTGTTGGCGCGTCAGCGGTGGCAGATACTGAACAGGCTTGTTCTTACGGTTGCATTCGCGGCCGCCGCCGTAATCTCTTGGGGCGCTTGCACCTGCCTGACCTGTCCCGGCGACCGCTGCGGCAGTTGCACTGTCGCCAAAGCCAAGTCCAGCGACGGCGAGGGAGATTGTTGCGGCGGAAAGGCGGCGCCGTCCGCCCACGACGAGCCCCCTGCCAGTGACGCGCCGGTGTTCGCGGCACCGCATCCCTCGGGTTCGAAATGCCAGTGCCGTCATGAAGCGCAAGCCTATACGCTCACCGTGCGGCCTTCGGACCAGCCGGAAAAGGCTGCCGGTCCTTGCGCGGCGTCAGTCTGCCACGCCGGGACCAAGCTTGCGTCCGTCGCGCCCCAGGGACGCGAGTTCGGAGGCGGTCCTCTCGTCTTACCCCGCTCCATTTCGTCCTTTCTCTCACACTGCGCGCTGCTCCTGTGACCGGGCGTGTCCCGCGGGCGTGAAGCGTTCCGCTTGCGCTCGCCCGCGCCTTCCTCAACCGGACTGATGCCTGGCACGCGCCTGAAGTACCTGCGAACAACGCCGTTGCGTTCTGGCGGGTTGCCGGCAGGAAGGCATCGCAAACGTGGGTCATGAAGGAGCGCCCGCTAATGACAAATCAAGACGCAAACACACGAGAGGGAAGCATGAGAAGAATTGCGTCACGTCTGGTCGCCGTGGTCCTCGTGGGGACGGGGATGGCCGGAGGCTATGCGCTACGGGCTGCAATGGCGCCCGAATCAGGGCGCACGACGGTACAAATACCCGCCGCAAACGGGCAGAAGCAGGCGCAGGTGTACACGTGCTCGATGCACCCGCAGATACGCCAGCCGGCTCCGGGGTTGTGTCCCATCTGCGGTATGGAATTGATCCCGGTTGCCGGCGGCGAGGACGAGGAGGTCAGGCCGCGTGCGTTCGTGATCAGTGAGGCGGCGAAGGCGCTGATGGACATTCAGACAGCGCGGGTCGAGCGGCGTTTCGTCGAGTCGGAAATCCGCATGGTGGGCAAGGTCGATTACGACGAGACGCGGCTTGCGACGATCAGTGCGTGGGTGCCGGGGCGCATTGACCGGCTGTATGCCGATTACACCGGTATTCGCGTGGACAAGGGCGACCATATGGTATCGCTGTACAGCCCGGAGTTGCTGACCGCGCAGCAGGAATTGCGCGCGGCCGCGGCGGCGCTGGCGAAGATTGGTGCGACTGCCCCGCAAGTGCTCCGGGATACGGCCACGGCGACGGTGACCGGCGCGCGCGAGAAACTCCGGCGCTGGGGGCTGACCGAAGAGCAGATTCGCGCGGCGGAGGGCAAGGGGAGTCTGTCGGACCACGTGACCATCTACGCGCCCATCGGGGGCACGGTGATTGAGCGGAACGGCACGGAAGGCATGTACGTGATGACCGGCGAGATGATCTACAGGATCGCCGACCTGAGCAAGGTGTGGGTGAAGCTGGAAGCGTATGAGGCCGACCTGGCGTGGCTGCATTATGGGCAGACGGTCACATTTACAGCGGAGGCGTACCCCGGCGAAACGTTCGAAGGAAAGATATCGTTCATCGATCCGCTGCTCGACCCG
>JAGMZX010000163.1 GCA_018005585.1 Candidatus Hydrogenedentota bacterium
GCGGACGACCTGATCATGCCGCTGTTTGTGCGCCCGGGCTCGGGCGTGCGCAATCCCATTGCGTCGATGCCCGGCCAGTTCCAGTGGTCCGTGGACACGCTGACGGAGGAGGCGCGCGCCATCTCCGACGCGGGCGTGCCGGGAATCATCCTCTTCGGCATTCCGGCGCACAAGGACGCGGCCGGTTCCGCAGCCTACGCTGATGACGCGATTGTGTGCCGCGCGATTGAGGCGGTAAAGCGGGCGCGGCCCGAACTGTGCGTGATTTCCGATGTATGCCTGTGTGAATACACGGACCACGGCCATTGCGGCATAGTCGCCGAGAACCGAGACGGAAAACCGGACGTGGCGAATGACCCCACGCTGGAATTGCTCGTGCGCGAGGCCTTGGCGCATGCGCGGGCAGGCGTGGACATGGTCGCGCCGTCGGACATGATGGACGGGCGCGTCGCCGTGATCCGCGCGGCGCTCGATGACCACGGGTTCGACGCCATTCCGATCATGGCGTACAGCGCGAAGTTTGCCTCCGTGTTCTACGGGCCTTTCCGCGACGCGGCGGAATCGCCGCCGCAGTTCGGCGACCGGCGCTCGTACCAGATGGACCCGCCCAATCTCCAGGAGGCCATGCGCGAGATCGAGGAGGACATCGACGAAGGCGCCGATATCGTCATGGTCAAACCCGCGTTGGCGTATCTCGACGTCATCCGGCGCGCGGCGGACTTGTTCCCGCTGCCGATAGCCGCCTACAGCGTGTCGGGCGAATACGCGATGGTCGAGGCCGCGGCGGCCAACGGCTGGCTCGAACGCGAACGCGCCATACTCGAAGTCCTGACGTCGATCAGGCGCGCGGGCGCGAAGCTGATCCTCACGTACTGGGCGAAAGAGGCAGCCGCCTGGCTGCGATAGGAATGGGCAACGACCGGCGTGTCAGAGGTCCATGCGCATTGGACCATTGTTCCCGGTCTAGAACGAGCAGAGGTGATTTATGCGGCGTAATGTATCGAACCAACTTTGGCGGGAAGCCAACCGAGTGTTGGTCGGAGGCGTCAACAGCCCGGTGCGGGCGTTCAAAGGGGTCGGCGGCGACCCATTCTTCGTGAAGTCCGGGAAGGGTGCGGTTATCACGGACGCGGATGGCAACGAGCTGGTGGATTATGTGCTTTCCTGGGGGCCGCTGGTACTGGGGCATGCGCATCCCGAAGTTGTTGAGGCTGTCACGAAAGCGCTGGAACACGGGTCGAGTTTTGGTATCCCAACGGAAGCGGAGACCCGGCTCGCGGAGAAAGTCATCGAGCATGTCCCTTCAATCGAGAGACTGCGCCTGGTCAACAGCGGCACGGAGGCCACGATGAGCGCGCTGCGCCTCGCGCGCGGCCATACGGGGCGCGACCTCGTCGTAAAGATGGAAGGATGTTATCACGGCCACGTGGACAGCCTGCTCGTGAAGGCGGGTAGCGGCCTGACCACGCTGGGCACGCCCACAAGCCCGGGCATTCCCGCCGCGCACGCGGCAAGCACGCTCACGATTCCTTACAACGACCTCGACGCGGCGCGCGCGGTGTTCTCGGAACATGGCGCGAATATCGCCTGCCTGATCGTCGAGCCGGTCGCGGGCAACATGGGCGTCGTTTTGCCGGAGCCGGGCTATCTCGAAGGCTTGCGCGCGATCACGGCGGAGCACGGCGCCCTGCTGATCTTCGACGAAGTGATGACGGGTTTCCGGGTTGCTCTCGGAGGCGCGCAGGAACGCTACGACATCACGCCGGATCTTACCACCCTCGGCAAGGTCATCGGCGGCGGGTTGCCCGTCGGCGCGTATGGCGGCCCGGCCGGGATCATGGACCGGCTCTCTCCCGTTGGGCCGGTGTATCAGGCCGGCACGCTGTCCGGCAACCCGCTGGCCACGGCGGCGGGGCTTGCCACGCTGTCGGTGCTCGAACGGCCGGGCGTCGTCGAGAGCATCGAGCGCAAGCTGGCGATGCTGTGCGATGGGCTGGGCGAAATCGCGGAGGAGGCGGGCGTGCCGGTATGCCAGACGCGCGCAGGCTCGATGGCCTGCATGTTTTTCCACGACGGCCCGGTGCGCAATTACGCCGAGGCGACCGCGTCCGACACGCAGCGCTACGCGAGGTTTTTCTGGGGCATGCTCGAACGGGGCGTCTATTTCGCGCCGTCGCAGTTCGAGGCGGCATTCATGAGCAGCGCCCACGACGACGCCGTGCTCGACCGCACACTCGAGGCGGCGCGGCAGGTGTTCGCCGCGCTATAAGAAACGCCGGGATTTCCGGGAATCGATCCCCGGAACAGAAACGGAGGGGCAGGCCATGCGCGTGTGTGCTGACGTTGTGATCAGGGCGGTCGCCGCGGCGGTGCTGACGGGAGGTTCTGTCATGGGCCAGGAAAGCGGCCAGGCGTACGAGGAAGCAGTCGGGCGCGCGCTGCAAAACGCGGACGCCGTCGTGGCGAAGGGCCCCTTCGCACCGACGTGGGACTCGCTGGAAGCGTATGAGCCGCCCGCATGGTACGTAGATGGCAAATTCGGCATTTTTATTCACTGGGGCGTCTACTCCGTTCCGGGATTCGGCAACGAGTGGTATCCCCGCGAGATGTATCGAGAGGGCTCCGCGGCGTTCAAGCATCACGTCGCCACGTACGGACCGCAGGCCCAGTTTGGCTACAAGGACTTCATTCCCTTGTTCACGGCGGAGAAATTCGATGCAGGCGCCTGGGCGGACCTGTTCCGCTGCGCGGGCGCGAAATTCGTGGTGCCCGTCGCGGAACACCACGACGGTTTTGCCATGTACGATTGCGGCTTTTCTCCGTGGTGCGCTGTGAAGATGGGGCCAAAGCGCGATGTCATCGGCGAACTTGCGGCATCCGTGCGCAAGCAAGGCCTGGTGTTCGGGCTCTCGAGCCATCGCGCCGAACATTGGTGGTTTTTCGATGGCGGCCGCAAGTTCGATTCGGACGTGCAGGACCCGCAATACGCCGGATTGTATGGTCCGGCCCAGCCGGAGAAAGAAAGCACGCCCGACGCCGCGTTCCTGGACGACTGGCTTGCTCGCTGCACGGAGCTGGTGGACAAGTACCAGCCCCAGTTGTTCTGGTTCGACTGGTGGATCGAGCAGCCGGTCTTCGAGCCGTACCGCCAACGGTTCGCCGCGTATTACTACAATCGCGGCGCCGAATGGGGGCGAGGCGTCGCGATCAACTTCAAGAACGCGTCGTTTCCGCCGGGGGCCGCGGTGTGGGACATAGAGCGGGGTCAGCTGGACGACCTGCGCGCGGACTTCTGGCAGACTGACACGTCGATCTCCAAGAATTCGTGGGGTTTCGTGCGGAAACAATTCTACAAGACCGCCGGAGCCATCATCGGCGACCTCGTCGATATCGTGAGCAAGAATGGCGCGCTGCTGCTTAACATCGGACCCCGGCCCGATGGTACCATTCCGGAAGAAGAGCAGGAAATCCTTCGCGAGATCGGGCGCTGGCTTGAAGTCAATGGCGAGGCTATTTACGGCACGCGGCCATGGAAGATTTTCGGCGAAGGCCCCACGAATATCGTGGGCGGCTCTTTCAACGATACGCGGCGCAAGGCCTTCACGGCCCGCGACATCCGGTTTACAGCGAAAGGCGGTGCGCTTTACGCCATCTTCCTCGCCTGGCCCGAACAGGGGCGCGTGCGCGTGAAGTCCCTTGGCGCGGGCAATGACTTGAGGCCGGACACAATCGAGCGCGTCGAGTTGCTCGGGCATGACGAGCCGCTGGAATTCAGGCGCGCCCATTCGGCGCTGGTCGTCACCTTGCCGGAGCGCCCGCCGTGTCAACACGCTTACGTCCTGAAGATTACAGGGGCGGGAGGCGTCTCGGGGGAAACCCGATAGCCCCGCAGACAGCGGCGCGATTCATGGAGACGCCGCGCCGCCGGGCAGGTGCGGGCGTAGCAGGCCCGTCCATAGTTCGTAGCCCTGCGGGCTCATGTGGAGTTCATCGGGCGCAAAGAATTCCTTGCGCGGTCGTCCTGTTTCGTCGAGCATGGGCGTCTCCGTGTCAATAAACACGGCGCCGTTCATGCCCCCAATGTGCTCGCGCAGCATCTTGTTCAAGACACGCTGCGCCTCGATCAGGCTCCACCGCGCCGGGCTGGGCTTGACGCCCAGCACGACGACGCGTGTTTCCGGCAGCTGTTCCGCCACGAGCGCGATGAACTTCTTGTATTCCTCGAAAACGGCGTTTGGCGTCTTGCCCGACGCGAGGTCGTTGTCGCCCGAGTAGAGCACAATGACGCCGGGCTTATACGGCAGCACGATGCGCCCGGCGAATTCGTTGACGTCGCTCATCTGCGAGCCGCCGAAACCGCGGTTCAGCGCCGGCAGACCTGGAAAGTATTGCTTCAGGTCCCACAGGCGGATGGTGGAACTGCCGACAAACAATGCACTCCCTCCCGTCGGCGGCGCCTGCGCGTCTTCTGCTTCAAACGCGCGGATGGCTTTCTCCCACTTGGACGGCGCCGCAGCCGGCTCCTGCGCGCCGGCAATCAACGCGCCAAATAGAATGAGTTCGAACAGGCTTGCGGTTCGCACCATGACATGCGTCTCCTGTCTTATGCGCGCCACGGAAATGAAGATGTCAATGAAGGAGCCAGACCTATGGCGCCTGCGTCTCGCAGGGGCAAGGCGTGCCTCGCCCCCGCAAATGGCGTGAATTACGTCTTGAGACAGCGTCCAGTATCATGACTCCGGCCACGGCGGCACTTGCGCCGATGCTTCGCGGATATCGTCACCGGATACGATCACGATGACGACATTGTCGCCCGAGCGTGTTTCCGCGGACTGGATCGAGCGGAACACGCCTATCCCGACGAAGGCGCCGTCGAGCGTGAACGCCGGGGAACAGACCACGGCGCGCGCGCGGTGTTCACCGAGGATGTAGAACGTGCGCGGCTTGTCGACGATGGTCTCAACCCGTTCCACGAGCACGCTATGCGCGCGCCGGGCCACCTGGCCGAGCTGCGCGAGGATGACCAGTTCATCGAGCAGTTGCGGCTTGCCGGTCTTCTGCAGGTCCACGAACGGCATGGGCGCGGCGGGCTTGACGACCGGGCGCACAAACGCGAGGTCCAGGTCGCCGTCGCGCAGAACGACTTCCGCGTCCAGTTCCGAGCCGTCCGGGAGGATCATCTTCATGCTCGTGACTTTTGTCACGACGTCCTGTTGTTCGCGGTCGAGCCGGGCCATCAGCCCGCTCGGGTCCACGCTGCTGAGCGAAAGCACCGCCAGACCGGCCGGGTCGATAACCGTGCCGTTGGCCTCGCTCTCATGTTCTTGGGGATTGCCGCCCATCGACATGCTCAACACTGTGCGAATCGTGATGACCGTATTCTTGTACTGGTCGAAGACGGCCCGCCCTTTTTCCGCCGTCTCATCGGCGGACAGCGCGGGACCCAGCGTCAGCGCCGCCAGCAGCAGTATCCACATAGGGGAACACCGTTTCTTCATGCGTCACTCCTCTTCCGCGTTAGCGAAGGTCCGGGCAAAACATCACGCAAGGCCGAAAAGGCCGCGCGCAAACGATTCTGAAAATGGCTTGCCAGGCTGGTAACCGCGCACCCATTCTCCATCGATGACAAGGTACGGCACGCCCAGTCTGCCGGTGCGCGTTTCGAGCGCGCGGGCATGCTCCGGACTCTCCTTGATGTCGCGGACCTCGTACCGGATGCCGTGCGCGTCCATATATGCCTTCAATTGCTGGCAGTCTCCACAGAGCTGGGCGCTGTATAGAATGATTTCCCTGGGCATGCGCCGTCCTTTTGTTGCCTACGCCTTTTCGTAGGCGTACTGGCCGCCGGGCGCCGCGGTGCGGCGCAGCAGGCCTGTCTCGAACAACCGGACCAGCACGGGCGCGAGTTGATACACCGTGAAATGGAATCCCTGCCGGTTCAGGTGCAAAACCACTTGCGCCGTCGTGCGGGCGGACGCAAAGAAGCCCTGTTTCACGAGACCGACGATGAGCTGAGCGAGCCCGCCCGCAGCCGTGCGCTCCGCCTTGTTCGACGCGTCTTTTTGCCGCTTCTTTGTTTCCCTCTTACTGGTTCCAGGTTTCGCCGCCTTGGTCTTGGGCTTTGGCCGCGCCTTTGGCGGCGTCTTATCCGCTGTTTCCGGGCCATGCCGGAACGCGTTAAGCGGGTTGGCGCCCGAGAGCGTACGCAATACGCCGTCCGCGCCATCGAGGGCGCGTCCCACGACGCCTTCGTTCAGATGGGGCCCAACCTTTTCCTCGATGAAATCGGCGACTTCGTCCGCATCCAGTTCCTCGATACCGAGCCGGTCGGCTACCATATTTATGGCCGCCACGGACGTGTCCAGGAGCGTGCGCGAGCCGGGAAGCGCGAAGAGACGGTGAGCGGCGTCCGTTTCCTGTTCTTCTTCGTCTCTGCCTGCGCCGCTCAACAGGACGTCGAGGGCGCGATGGAACGCCGCTTCCTGCAGGCCGCGCGGCAAGTCCTTCACCAGTTCGGCAGCTTCTTTGAAAATACGTTTCATATTTGGGTCGGGCATTGTGCCTTACCTCACGTTTGTCAAGGCAATTATACCGAAGCCGCGTGCGATTCCTGGAACTGGCGGTAGATGCCGCCGAAAGCCCCATTACTGAGTATCAACACCACGTCTCCCCGTTGCTCCGTGCCGCGTACCTCGGCCACGATTTCCGCGACGCTGTTCGCGGCGCGGCAAGGCACGCCGCGCTTGCCCAGAGACGCCGCGAGCGCGTCCCGGTCCAGCCGTTCCTCTTCCGGAATGCGTTCTACGCGGTACACGGGGCCTAGCCAGACTTGGTGCGCGCCGGAAAACGCGTCCAGCATGTCTTGTTGAAACCGCTTTGTGACCGTGGTGTTCGAGCGCGGCTCGAAAAGCACGCGGACGCGCCGGTCCGGCCAGAAGTCGCGCGCGGCCGCGATCGTTTCGCGTATCGCGGTGGGATGGTGCGCGAAATCGTCGAGGTAGGTGATGCCCGCGGCTTCAAGAAAGACTTCCATCCGGCGGCGCACGCCGCGGAAGGTCCGGAGCGCGTCCGCGACGGCTTCGGGCGCCGCGCCCAGGATGCCCGCGACGGCCACGGCGGCGAGGGCGTTCTGTTGATTGTGCCGGCCCTTGAGCGAGGGCTCGATATCCGCCCAGAACACGCCCTCGCGGTATACGCGCACGTGCGGGCGGCCCTGTGCCGCGGGCGCGAGTTCGCCGCGCCAGGTTGCGCCTTCCGTAAACCCGTACGTGGCGGTGCGGCTGAAGGCGTGAGGAAGGAGCGACGCCGCGTGGTTGTCCGCGCACGCGATAAGCCAGCCCGACCGCGGGACCTGGCGCAGCATGCGCTGGAAGGCCGTCTCGATCTCGGCGAGATGGGCGTAAATGTCGCCGTGGTCGAACTCGACCGAAGTCGCAACCGCGACCTCGGGCAGATAATGCAGGAATTTGGCGCGCTTGTCGAAGAAGGCGGAATCGTATTCGTCGCCTTCGATGACAAACGGCGCGCCGGGCGCGCCGAGGCGCGCCGAGTGCTCATAATCGAGAGGTTGCCCGCCGATGAAGAAGCCCGGCGCCAGGCCGCACCGGTCCAGCACGAACGCGGTGAGCGCGGTTGTCGTAGTCTTGCCGTGGGTGCCGCTGATGACGATGGGGCGCCGGGGCCGGAGCACATGCTCCTTCAACCATTCGGGCAGGCTCATCATTCGCATGCGGCGTTCGAGCGCGCATTCCACCTCCGGGTTGCCCCGGCTCAACGCGTTGCCCGCCACGACCACGTCGGGCGACCAATCCAGATTGGCGGCGTCATAGGCGTAGGTCACAGGCGCGCGTAACGCAGCGACCATCTCCGACGTGGGCGGATACAGCGGCGTATCGCTGCCGCGCACTTCCCACCCGGCTTCGACGGCCAGCCGCGCGCCGGCGACCATGCCGGTGCCGCCGATACCGCTGAAATGGACGCGCGGCCTTCTGCCTTCGTGCTGCATGGGAAAGCCCCTTCAAACTCAGGAACCGCGCGCACGATACCCATTTCCGGCGCGGGAAAGCAATGTCCCGCTGCGTGCGGAAACGGTTGCGGCCGTGCGCGCGGTCACGCGGCGCCGTGCCCGCGAATCACGACGTAACAGGTCTTGAGCAGGATATAAATGTCGAGGAAGATGGACCAGTGGTCGATGTATTTCAGGTCGAGGTTGACCCACTCCCTGAACGAGAGGTCGCTGCGGCCGCTGACCTGCCAGAGGCCCGTCATGCCGGGTTTGACACTGAGCCTGCGCCGCTGGTTCCAGGACTGATGCTCGATTTCGTTCGGCGGCAGCGGCCGCGGGCCGACCAAGCTCATTTCGCCGCGCAGCACATTGAACAATTGCGGCAGTTCGTCGATACTGTATTTCCGGATGAAGCGCCCCACCCGAGTTACGCGCGGGTCGTTCCGAATCTTGAACACGGGGCCGTCGGCTTCGTTCAATTCCATCAGGTCCGCTTGGCGCCGTTCCGCGTCCGGGACCATGGACCGGAACTTGATCATTCTAAAGCGGCGCTGATTGCGTCCGACCCGCTCTTGCCGGAAGAAGACGGGCCCTGGCGAATCCAGTCTGATGAGAATGGCGAACACGATAATCAGCGGCGAAAGCAGTACCAGCGCGGCGAGAGCCCCGGCAATGTCCATGAATCGTTTCAGCGCGAGCTGGAAATTGCTCTCGGGAACGGTGGACAGCGAGAGCATGGGGATGTCTTCAATCTGGTGGAGGCGGCTCGTCGCAAGCCGCAACGGAAACAGGTCCGCCACGAGACGCACGGAAACGCCCACGCCCACGCACAGGTGTGCCATGCTCTGGATGGTTTCGTAGAAGGAGCGCACCGGAAGGCAGATGTGCACTTCGTCAACGATGTGCTGCGTGAGAATGCGGTCCAAGTCCTGAAACCCCCCGACCCGGGCCAAGTCATGTTTTCTGAGTACCTCGAGCCGCTGCTCGTCGTCTTCGAGAATGCCGACGATGTGGTATCCGAACCGAGCGTGTTTTGCGAGCGTATCGACCAGGTGCAGGGTGCGGTTGTTGGCCCCGACAAGCAATACATGGCTGAAGTTGTACCCATATTGGCGGGCGATCCAGAGGCCGATGCAAATGAGGGACCGGTAGCCGGCGATGAGCAGAAAAGCGCCCGCACCGAAGACCGTTACTTCCCAGGCTTCCGGCGCGGTGGGGCGCACATAGAGCACCGCGAGTGCCGAAAAACAGAGGGCAATCGCCGCGGCTCGGGCCGTGTTAAAGACCTGGAAGAAGAGTTCATCCCGATACGTGGCGCGGAACATCTGCAGGGACCAGGCCGCCCAAAACCATGCGAACAGAAACGAGCCCGCGTAGGTCAGCATGTTTTCCAGGTGGCCCGCAAAGGAAAGGCCGCTGGCTGCCGTGAAGGTAACCACCGCCGCCCCGTAGGCGGCTACAAGGACCGAAACACTGTCTGACGCAAGCAGACATAAGGCGTACGCAAGGGTATGACCTTTTAGAAAACTCACGATGCCAAAGTGTCCTGCTGCACATTCACGGCATCATCAACGGATGCCCGCTCTTTGACGCCCCTTCAAGAGAAGCGAGCCGCGCGACGATGCCTATACGCTACCTCATCCCTCACTCAGACTCAATCATGGCATCACATTAGTAGAATCTCGCCCCAAAGTCAATATGGCCCCGGTTCAGAAACCGCCGCCGATGCGGACACTGCCCAGGTACCCCGCGACCCAGGCATTCACGGGGTATACTTGCGTATCGTAGCGCAGAAAATCGACATGGCCGTCCATGTAAAGCACATTGCAGCCGCCTGGAACGTGGTTGAACTTCGCCGGACCTTGGCCCATGTTGGCCGAGGGGTCCAGCCCCGCAAATCCCGTCGGCGCCGAGGACAGGAAGTCCAGCATGACTGGGATGCTGCTCTGTGCCTGGGCCGTTGCGCCGGGATTGTTGATGTCCGTGACCAGGAGCCGCTCGACCCCCTCGCGCAACCGGCATACAACGTCGCCGCCGCCCGTGCCGTGCGGCGTCACCGTAACGCCATTGTACGTCTGCGGATTGCCAATGACCGGCACGTTGGCGTCCGCGTAGAGATAAGGGTCCAAGGACGGCGTTGGGCCTGTGCCGCGCGACGCCTCGATGGACTCGGTGACTGCCGCGATCTCTTCCGTCGTGGCGGCTACCCAGGCAAAATACACGTAGGAGCGCGGCAGGCATGCCCAGATGGCCACGTCCGTGCCGTCATACCGCCCGTCGGCGTTCAGGTCGCCGCTGCGATACACGGGCAGGCCGCCCAGCCGGTGGTTTAGAATGTCTTCGAATTGTTCTTCGATGGGTTTGGAAGTGGTGGCGCTGTCCGACGGGCACATGGTCACGAAGACATCGTTCACGTACTCGGGGTACAACGCCGGGCCGTGCCAGGTCAGCGCGGTCGCGCCCACGCCTTTGTTCGACAGCATGGGCGGGAAATACTCGCCTGGATCTTCATTCGTGTACATTTTGAAAGAGAGGCCCATCTCCTTGAGATTGTTTGCGCAGGAGGCGCGCCGCGCCGATTCGCGGGCCCGCGCGAGGGCGGGCAGGAGTATGGCCGCCAGAATGCCAATAATAGCAATGACTACCAATAACTCAATCAGGGTGAAGCCCGAAACCAAGGGCCGGTCATGCAGCCGTCTCGGGGAAGGAGTCATGCCACAGATTCCTTTGTAGTGCCGTCTTGAGTGTCTTGTGCATGCAGATTGTACCACGACTACACTGGAAAATCTACTGATCGGTATAATTTTGTAAATCACTGTAAATAAATAGGTTGCGCGTATTCAGAACTACTTCTGCTGTCGGCAAAGAAACGAAAATATACGCTATTGGCCCTCAAAACGCAGTATGTCGCGAAACAGGATTCGACCACAGCCTCCCGCTGTCAAAGGAACGGCTGCTCAGAAGACGGGGGGGCTGTCTCGGGAATTGCCCCGCGTTCAGAAGATACTAGCCTCTAATGGAAGCTGCATTGCGCGGGAATTGTCGGGGGCGCTGGAACCACCCCGCCGGGTTACGTGCGCGAACCGGCGCCGGGTTACAATGAGGGCGGGAGGCCGGATATGACCACGACTGCCAATCGGCGGCGAGCCCCTTTGGAAGCCTGTGCGGCGCGCGTGCTTGCACGCGTGCGCCGGGCTGGTCTCGCGGATATGGGAGCGCCCCGGAGGTTTGCAGCGGCCGTAAGTGTCGCATTATTGACCGTTGCCTGCGCTGCCCGGAGTTTTGCCAGTGAGGGCGCGTTCCTGACGGGTCTGGACGCCGTGCACCTGCAACGTGCGGGCGGCGGCGTGGCGAGTCCGCGCAGCGCTGCCTGGATGGTGGTGAATCCGGCGGGCATCGCCGCCCTCGAGACCCGCGCCGATTTTGGCGTATTGACTATTCGCGGCCGCACGGATGTCACGCCGCGCGGTATTTCTTCCGACTGGCTTGCGGGTCCACTGGACAGCGACGTCCTGGCGTTTGTGCCCCCCGGCGGCTTGGTGCTCCGGCATGATTGCGACAGTTGGGGCGTCGGGTTCTACGTGCCCGCGGCAAGCGCAACGGATTACGAGGATTCGCGCAACCTGCCCTCGCAGTTGTTCTTTGGTCAGCGGGACCGGCGCCTCACGTACCAGCACCTGCGTCTCGTGGGCGCATATGCGCACAAGTTCGACAGCCGCTGGTCCGTCGGGATTGGTCTCCATGCGTCCGTGAGCCGGCTGCGTACAGACCATTTGACCCTGGACCTCGTGCCCACGTCGGGCGACAACGAATGGGATGAAACCCCTGGCTTCGGGTTTGGTCTCGGAGTCCTGAAGGAGTGGGACCGCTTCGCCGTCGGGGTGGGCTACATTTCCCGGCATTGGGTGGGCGATTTCGACAAGTACCAGGACCTCGTGCCTTACAACGTCGACCTGCCGCAAAGCGTGCAAGCCGGCTTGGCGTGGCGGGTTACGCCGCGATTCGAAATCGCGGCCGATTACCGTTGGATTGACTGGACCGACACGCGGATCTTCGGCACGTCGGTCGGGCGCAACAGCCTCGACTGGGCCGACCAGCACATCGCCAAGCTGTCTCTCGAATGGCGCGCCACGGACCGTGTGACGGTGCGAGCGGGATGGTCCCACGGCAACACGCCCATCGATCGCGACCACGTCTTCCTGTCGGGATTAACCCCTACGACGTTCGAGGACCAGCTTACGTTCGGTGTCTCCTGGGAAACCGCCGAGCGGCAGACTCTGCATATCGCCGTGCTGTATGTTTTCCCGCACACCGTGCGCGATTCCGGCACCGGCGATTTCTTCTCCGTGCAAGCGCGCGGCAGCACCCTGACCTCGCGGGTCGAGGCGCTGGCCGTCGGCTACAGTATCGCCTTCTAGGCGCCCCATTCCAGGAATGCGGTCACGTATGCGCGCAAACCTGCTTGTGCTCTGTTCTTCGCGGAGCCTGCACCGCGACTTGGTGT
>JAGMZX010000164.1 GCA_018005585.1 Candidatus Hydrogenedentota bacterium
CACCTGGGAAACGGGCTGGCCACTGTCTCGATAATCCTGTAGAATGCGTGTTGGAATCATGGGCAGCCAAGGGGACCCGAAGCGAAAAGGAGGCAGGATCATGGCGGGACTTCGCGAGGTGGTCGTCGTGGACGCGGTGCGCAGCGCGATGGGCAAATCGGGCCGCGACGGAATGAAAAAGAACGGTCAGTTGTGTCAGGCCTCGTCGCAGGACCTCTTGGCGGCGGTCTTGCGTGGGCTCGTGGACCGCGTGAAAGCGAAGAGTCCAAAATTCGACGAGCACGACATCGAGGACATCATCGTCGGGTGCTTGAGCCAGATCGGCGAACAAGGGATGAATCTGGCACGCGTGGCGGCGTTGCTGGCCGGGCTGCCGCGGGAAATTTCGGCCTGCACGGTGAATCAGTTCTGCAACGCGGGGTTGAAATCCATCATGTTCGGCGCGCAGAGCATTCAGACCGGCAACGGCGACGTGATGTTGTGCGCGGGCGTCGAGTTGATGTCGCATTACGGCATGGGTTCCGACGTGCAGGTGGCCATGGACGCGAATTATCCGGTGCGGTTCTCGCCGCGGTTAGGTGAGACGGGCATGACCGTGCCGCAGGGCCTGTGCGCGGAGATGATCTCGGAAGCGGAAGGCCACACGCGCGAGCAACTCGACGCCTTCGGCATGCACAGCATGCGCAATGCGGTACAAGCGCAGCGCAACGGCTGGTTCGACAACATCATCCCGTTTGAATTCGAGTGGGAAGGTCAGAAACGGCGCGTCGAGGCCGACGAGGTTCTGCGCGCGAAAGCGGCGGACGACCCGGACGGATTCCTGAAGGACCTGGCCAGGTTGCCGGCGCCGTTCAAGGAGGGGGGGCTTGTGACGGCGGGGAATTCCTCTCAGATTGTCGACGGCGCCGCGACGGTGTTGCTCATGAGCGCGGACAAGGCCGAGGCGCTCGGACTCGAACCGCTGGTGCGGATTATCGGTCTGGCGGTGGCGGGCGGCGAGCCCGTGCCGATGTTGCTGGCGCCGATCTCCGCCATGAAAAAGGCGCTTGCGCGCTGTGGGAGAACGATGGAGGACATGGATATCATCGAGCCGAACGAGGCGTTCGCGTCGCCGTGCCTCGCCTTCGCGAATGCGTTCGGGTACCCCTTCGACGACCCGCGCGTGAACCCCACGGGCGGCGCAATCGCGCTGGGGCATCCCATCGGCGCGTCGGGCGTGCTCTACTTCGGCGAGATGGTCCGCCACCTGCGCCGGATCAAAGGGCGGTACGGCATCCAGACGTTGTGCGGCGGCGGCGGTCTGGGCGTTGCCGCGGTTGTGGAGCGGATATAGCGGCCTGCAGGCGCGCGCGCAGGACAAACCAATCATCCACAGGAAAGGTAATCCCCATGGCTATTACGGGAATCGAGACCTACTTCTTCGAGCATCCACTCGCGCGGCCCTTTCATCCAACATGGGTGCCCATGCACGAACAGACGGCGAACCGCTGCCTGATCCTGAAATTGCTCACGGACGACGGCCTCGAAGGCGTCGCCGCGGCGTCGGTGTTCAGTGAGGAACAGGCGCGGGTATTGAAATTCATCGTGCAGGACACGATCGGCCAGTTCCTGGTCGGCGCGGACCCCAATGACGTTGACCTGTTGGCAGAGGTGGTGCGCCTGTACGGATTCATGATCGGGGGCAGGCCGTGGCTGGTCGAAGCGGCCCTGTGGGACTTGGTGGGCAAGCGGGCCGGGCAACCCCTGTGTCAGCTCTGGGGCGGTAAACGGGCGGAACTGGAACTCTACGCGAGCACCGGCGAATTGGCTACCGCCGAACGGGCGCCGGAACGCGCATTGGCCGCGCGCGAGGCCGGATTCAAAGCAATCAAGCTGCGCGCGCACCATTGGGACTACCGCGATGACATCGCGGCCGTGCGCGCCGTGCGCGAGGCCGCCGGCGACACCATGCGTATCCTCGTGGACGCGAATCAGGGCTGGACCCTGTCGCCGCTGGGCGTGAAATGGGACTACGAAGCGGCGCTGGGTTTTTGCCGGGGCGTACAGGACTTTGACGTTTACTGGGTTGAGGAACCCTTGCACCGCTTCGATTTCGACGGTCTGGCGCGGTTGCGCCAGGCGGTGGATGTGCCTATTGCCGGTGGCGAGATGAACCAAGGGCTGCATGAGTTCAAGGTGCTGCTCGAAAAGGACTGCCTGGACGTGTATCAGCCGGATGCCACGCTCGCGGGCGGCGTGTCCGTGGCGCGGGAAGTGGCCCGCCTCGCGTTGCAGCGCGGCCGCAGCTTTTCGCCGCACACGTGGACGAACGGCATCGGCTTTGCCGTGAACCTGCACATTGCGGCGAGCTTGTCCGAGTGCCCGATGCTCGAATACCCCTGGGAACCGGAAAGCTGGTCGCCGGAAGTGCGCGATGCAATGCTGTCCACGCCGTTTCTCGCCGAAAACGGGGCGATACGCGTTCCCGAGGGGCCGGGATGGGGGATTACGCTCAATCCGGACGCAATGGAGCGTTACGCCAAGAAGCTGTGAGCCTCAAAGCCCACATCGGACACCCCAGAATCCCGGCGAAAGGCCGGGAATTCGAGAATATGGATGCTACAGGGTCCGCTTTGGGCGGGCGAGTCGAGCGTTTGGCAGTTCGAAGAGACGCTTGACGTGGTCGCTCAGTTCCTCCAGCGGGAAAGGCTTCTTGAGGAAATCGTCGAAGCCATAGTCGGCCAAATCGCGGATTTCATCTTCTTCGATAAAGCCGGAAATGCCGAGAATGCGCGTGTTGCGGGTTTCCGCGCGGCTCTTGACCCGTTCACAGACCATGCGCCCGTCCATGTCGCTCAGGTGGATGTCCAGGATGACCAACTGCGGGTTGTGCTCGACGACCATGGCGCCCGCGTCAAAGCCCGTCGACGCCGTCAGCACCTCGTAGTCCTCTTCCTTCGTCAGGACCGATGGAATAATGTCCAGATAGTAAGGGTCGTCGTCCACCACGAGGACGCGGCGTTCGCCCTGCTCCAGACGTTCGAGAGGAATGCCGTGGCTGAGCATGAACTTGCGGAGGCTTTCATAGGGAATGCGGCGGTCGCCGCCCGGGCCCAGGCGGTAGCCATCAATCTGGCCCAAGTCGAACCAGCGTGATACCGTATCCGCGGACACCCCGCAGATAGCCGCAACTTCCCCCGTCGTGAACACACGATTTTTCATATCGCCGTCATGCCTCCAGCCGAGCTAGGTGCGGATACGCGTTTTCGGGGTATACGGCTTATTCGGCCTCACTATACGCCGGCACTTGTCCGCTGTCAAACTGAGGATAATCCCAAGCGCAAAGCAAGAACAGTATGATGCGCCCGCGCGATGCAAGAAGAGGGCGTTCCCCGTACCCTGCTCGAGTCGAGGAACGCCCTTCCCAAATACGTCTGTCAGTCAAGTTCTCAGGAGTTGGCCCCGGCAATTACACCGATCAGCGCGCCCATGCTCGGCAGAACCGGCGCCGTCGCCTGCGTGTCCGTCGGCGGGTTATTCGTCGGACTTGGAATGTAGCGAATCCAGTCCACATGGCCGTCCAGGTAGAGCACATTGCAGCCGCCCGGCACGTGGTTGAAGTACTGAATCGCGCCTGAGCCCGCGAACAGGTCCATCATGATCCACACCGTGCTCTGCGCTTGCGCCGTCGCGGCCGGATTGTTGATGTCCGTGATAAGGAACCGTTCGATGCCTTCGCGAAGCCGATAGATGGTCTCGCCGCCGCCGTTGCCATAACCGACGGGCACCGTCACGTCATCGTCCGCGGCCTTCATCAGGGCGATGGCGAGCGGATTCGAGGTCGCGTACTCGCCTACCTTCGGCAGGAGGCCGTTCAGCGTATAGCCAAACTGGGCCGTCGCATACGCGTCCGGCGGGATCACGGCTTCGGGGATGAAGTTCAGGAGCAGGTTGACGTTCGTGAACGCCGAGACCGGCAGCGGGGGAAGGCCAGGAACGTTCATGCGGTCCAGCGTCCAGCCGATGTACGCATAGCTCGCGTCGATGTCGCCCGGGCTGTCAACAAACTCCGGCGTTCCATCGTCTTTGAACATGTCTTCAATGGATTCCTCGGCGTCCGACGGGCAAACTGCAATCGCCGGGTCGTTCAGGTATTCGGGGTAAATCGAATTGACCTGCGGGCCGGCAGCGATGTCAATCGCGTCGTCACCTGGGAAGTCCGGGTCGTTGGTGTCCGTCACCTGGAGATGGGGATACCGTTCGCCGGGGTCTTCGCCCGAGTACATCTTGAATACAAGGCCCCATTCCTTCAGGTTGTTCTGGCAGCTCGAGCGGCGAGCCGATTCGCGCGCGCGCGCCAGCGCCGGCAGCAGGATCGCGGCCAAGATACCGATAATCGCGATCACTACCAGCAGTTCGATCAGAGTGAAACCCTTGGTCCTACGCATTGCAGTTCTCCTTAGTCCGGTTAATAAGAGCCAATTAAGACAAAACACACCCACCATGAGTGTATTCGCCGAACACGATGCAGACCCGGTTCCGTCGGCCATGTCCCTGAGTGCCAAGACCTACAAAACCGCCGTTTACTGACCTGCAACGAATTACACGCATCCGTGCGCTGCCCGCATCCTGCTTAACCACCGTCTTCCCCGAAAGAAAGCCAAGGATTTCGGCTTTCTATAGATATTATACATCGAACCCGCGCCTGTTTTCAACTGATCTACCCGGCCAATACACCCCGCAAGGATTCTAACCTAATCTGGAACGGAAAGCAAATGTGCGCTGCAGTCTTGGGAACAGGCGGCGTCGAAGCCTCGTGCGCCCGGGTCTTCTTTGTCGTGTTGTGCGGCATGACAAGCCAATTGCGGGCGTATTTCGCCGAGAATCCGGAATTCCACATTGGCATGCATATAGATGCGGTATAAGGGTAATACAGTGCGCGTGGCGCCGTTTCGCAGGCGGGCCATGCCGGGCATGGGGGCTGCTGGCCTCCCGTCGCGGCTTCTGAAAGGACCGGTTTTGTATCACGGGGAATTCCTGGCAATCCCCGTACTTGCGGCCACGCTCATACGGCACTGGATGAGGTGTGACGGGCGGTCGCGGGCCGTAGACAAAAATATCCCCGGGCCCGTGGCCGGACCCGGGGACGTCAAAACAGGATTTGTGAACTCAGCTGCTCACGCCAGCGATGGCGCCGATAATTGACGCTGTCGACGGCATGACGGGCGCAGTCGCGCCTTCATCCTTGTTGATGTAGCGGATGAAGTCGACGTGGCCATCCAGGAACAGTACATTGCACCCGCCTGGAATGTGGTTGAAGAACTCGATTGCGCCCGTGTTGGCCACTTGGTCCATCATGATGAACACGGTGCTTTGCGCCTGGGCCGTCGCGGCCGGGTTATTGATGTCGGTGATCAGGAAACGCTCGATGCCTTCGCGCAGACGATAGATCGTCTTGCCGCCGCCGTTGCCGTATTGGGCGTACTGAGTCAGCAATTCGATGTCCTCGTCAATCTTGGCTTCGAGAGCGGCTGCCTGCGCGGCGCTTCCGCTGCTGATCAGCGGCGTGTAAAGGCCGCCCACCTTCTGGAACAGGGATTCTGCAGCGGCGCCCAGCTGCCAGTCGACCGGCACCGTAGTGTCAACCGAGCCGCCTCCCAGCGCACTGATGATAGTCTGCACGGCGGCGAATGTCGAAAACGGCGGGGCAGGCAGATACTTGCCCATCCGGTCCAAAGTATAGCCCAGATAGGCGTAACTGGCGTCGACGCGTTCCGGATTCAGGTGCAGAATGGGGTCGCCCGTGGTCTCATCGTAGAAATAATCCACCGTTTCGACGGCGTCTGACGGACACACGCCGATCGACGGGTCGTTCAAGTACTCGGGATAGATGCAGGCAACCTTCGGGCCCGCCGCAAGGGCGTCTTCGAAGCTGCCGGAGCCATAGGGATTCTCTTTCAAGGTCTGCAGCGGCGGCATCCGTTCGCCCGGATCCTCGTTCGAGTACATCTTGAAGACCAGACCCCATTCCTTCAGATTATTCTGGCAGCTCGAGCGGCGGGCGGACTCGCGTGCGCGCGCCAGCGCCGGCAGCAGGATGGCGGCCAGAATGCCGATAATTGCAATTACCACCAACAACTCAATCAGCGTAAATCCTTTTTTCTTCATCATTTCCTACTACTCCTCTTCAAGGTTCTTTGTCGTTTATCTGCGTTATCGATAACATGCCACAAGGAACACAACAAAAGGCCGTCTCCTTGACCTCTGCGTCACCAGAAACCCAATGGTCCCGTACGGGAAAAAAACTCTTCCTGGTGTCGACCAACGCTTCCAAGGGCACAGCCGATTTGCCTTCTCGAAATAAGCAGCCCCTGCACACCTTGCCTCGCCGCATCGCAGCAACGGCGGACACTCTTGCTGCTCCCGGTATGTCAACAATATAGCACGATAAACCGCCGCTGTCAATCGTTTTTTCCCGCACGAATGCCGCGTGGAACACGACAGGTTCCTTGTACGTCATACTTGATGAATGGCAGCCACATTCCCATAATTGAGGACCCCTGGAGCCGAGAGTGCCGTCCCGAGGTTATGCGTGACACCTGACCGGGTATTTGACCGGGGGGGGACTCTTCATGCCTCGCGCGCGCCGTGCCCCCTGAACGTATCCGGTCCAAGATTGCCGGAACTGCGCGGGCCAGCTCCAGCAGGGCGTGGGTATTTGCATGAAAACAACAAGGGGAGCACCCAACGGTGCTCCCCGGTTCTCCTGTTTGCCGGACCGCTTACGGAATCAGGTCCATGGCTTCGGTCAGCAGCACCGCCCAGCCCCGGCTGAACGGCGTATCACCCGGGTAACGGATGAAGTCCACGTGGCCGTCCATATAGAGGACATTTCCGCCACCCGGCACGTGGTTCATGAATTCGACCTTATACTGGATATCGTCCATGACGACGAAGACCGTGCTCTGAGCCTGCGCCTGTTGCGCCGGATTGTTGATGTCCGTGATGAGAAAGCGCTCGATCCCTTCGCGCAACCGGTAAACCGTGCCGCGGGTGCATGGCAGGTCTTGGTCAAACGCGTCGCCGCTGGGGGGCGAACCGTTCCGCCATTCGGTATCCATGTCATCCACGGCCTCATAGAAAGAGGCGAGGAAAACGGGGTCGATATCCGACAACAGCGCAAAGTTCTCGGCATTGACCCTGGTCGGATTCAGCAGCCAGAATCTGTCCAGAATCGCCCATGAGAAATAGTTGTAGGATTCGGCGTTGAACCGGCAGGGGTCGATTTGGGCGCGCTGGACGTCGCTGTCGACGTACCAGCCGCCGTTGGTCTGGGTGTTGGTTATGGCGTTGGGGTCCGATGGGCACAGCATGATCCACGGGTCATTCAAATACTCGGGATAAACAGACAACCCGTCGAAAATGAAGTCCGGCGAACCGCGCCGTTCACAGGCACCGCCGTCTCCGTTCTCCCACCGCTGAATGGTGGGGAAGCGTTCGCCGGGGTCTTCGTTCGAGTACATCTTGCAGACCAGCCCCATTTCCTTGAGGTTGTTCTGGCAGCTGGCGCGGCGCGCCGACTCGCGTGCGCGTGCCAGCGCGGGCAGCAAGATGGCCGCCAGAATGCCGATGATCGCGATGACGACCAGCAGCTCAATGAGAGTAAAACCACGTCGTCCTAGCATGATGATTCCTCCTGTGATGCAGGTTGAATGTTTACAGGCCGAAACGACACGGCGTGTCTCGCTTCATGCCTGTGGTTTGCGGAAACGGACTTCTCAACACCCAGCCTCAACTGCATACCCAAGTTTCCCTTTACAACTCATCCCTGTCATCCCCCGTCTCTTCACAGTAACAAACCATTATCTGTTCACAGTATACATCGTTTCGCCTGTTTTCGCCACGATTATTTTCTATGCTTTAAATAATAAAAACGTAAACACTGTTATAAAATTATAATTCCAATAAACCCAGTTTTTCTCTTTTCATAATTTGAATGACTGGGAGGCCGATTCCGGTCGCGGGGGCCGCGCACAACCATTGAGAAAAAGAGGACAAAATACTCCACATAAGGCAATAAAGGAAACGGGCGCATCCCGAGTTTGCGCGGGATGCGCCCGATGGAGTTCAGACGAAGGGGACTATTCGGGCGTTACGGCCGCTTTCAGTCCCGTGACCGGCGTGCCGTCGGGGTTACGCAGGCGGGCGCAAGCGCCCCAGTCGCCGCCCATCTGGAACACGGCGACCGTGAGGGTGTTCCAGCCGGCCTTGAGCTCCACGGGGACCTTGTCTTCGCCCGGCGTGAGCGCGCGTCCCACGTTTTGACCATGCACGAGCTCGCCGTTGAGCCAGACTTTGACGCCGTCGTTGCTGCCGAGTTCGAGCACAGCGGCCGACGCTGCGGGCGCGTTGACGCAGGTGCTCAGAAAGGCGACGCATTCCGACCCGCCGAAAGCGCGGCCCAAGTCGGCGACGAACGCGTCCGGGCTAAGCCCCATCGGCATGATGCGCCAACTGGCGTCGTTCGCGGCGGGCGGGACGGTCTCGTCGAATATCATCTGGGCGCTCTTGCCGGGGGTCGCATGGGGTCCGGAGACCAGCCACGCGGTGATATAGTCGTCGCATCGCTTCATCAGCCGCAGAATGCCGTTGGCCTGCTTGCGCAATTCCTCGTCCTGGCTGTCAGCGAAGGCCGCAAGCCGGGGCGTGACCAGCTGCGGGTAGGCGCCCCAGATCGCCTTGGCGACATTGAACGCGGCGAGGGTGGCCTCGGCGGCGAGAGCCGGTTCCTGCGCATAGGCGTCGATTACCTCGAAGGACACGGCGGTTGGCAATTCGCCCAACGCGGCGAGGATGAGTTTCTTCTCCGCATCGTCGCGTGCCAGCGCCGCAATAGTCTGGAAAGCCTGCGCGCGGACATCGTCGGGTTTGTCTTTCGATGCGCGCATCAAGCGCACACAGCCTTCAAAAGCCTTCGCGCGCTCGACGTCGTTCTTCGGCGCAGACGCAATCTTCAACAGGTCGTCGGCAGGCATGGAGTCGGGCCACGCGGCCAGCGCTTCGACAACGACGGCCCGTAAAGCGTCGCTTTCCTTGTCCAGGGCGGTGCGGAGGGCGTCGAGGGCCTCGGGCGTGGCGATCTGGCCCAGCACGCGCAGCAGCGACGCGCGGGAGTCCTCGCCCGGCGTGGCGGCAAGCGCGATGATCGCGGCGTCGGCGCGGTCATCCACCGCCGCGATGCGCGCGGCGGCGCCGGCAACCGTGCGCTCTGCGCTCGCTCGCGCGTCCCCTTCGGTCAGCGCCGTGAGCATGGCGACGAGCGCCGGCACGTCTTCCGCGCCCGCCGTGGTGCGCAAGGCGCGCCACGCCTCCGAGCAGACCGGCTCGGGAGTTGTCCGCGCCAGCTGCATCAGGTCCGCCTTGGCCTCCCCGGCGCCGCGTTCGCCCAGGCTGCGCACGGCCTCGGCGGCCTGTTCCATGTCCTGCGCCTTTGCGGCGGCCACGAGTGCCGCGTTGACCTCCGCGCCGGGCATCCGGCTGAGGCATTCCCGCACCGCGCGTTTAGTCTCGCCTTTTGCCGTTGCGGCGGCTTGGACCAACAGGGGCACGCAGGCCGAGTCGCCGCATGCGGGAACGGCGCTCAGCGCCGCAAACATGACGGATTCATCGCCTGACAGGAGTCTTGCGAAAACTTCCGCCGCGATGGGCACTTCTTGTTCGCTCAAGGCCGGAAGCAGGAGCAACTGCCCGGCTGCGTCGAGGCCGGGCAACTTCTGTGCAAACGTGCTCAAGTCTGCGTCGTCCGGCAGGCTCCGGAGCAGCCCGGCCGCGGCGCGTTCGAGCACCGGGTCGCCGCTTTCGAATACCCCGAGCAGTTGGTCCAGGGCCTTCGCGGGCTCGCACGCGACCATGCCGCGCAGAGCCGCCGCGCGCACATGACCGGACTGGGCCGGGGCGAGGAACACCTGGTAGATTGCGGCGGCGCCGGCCGTGTCCCCGGCCTTGAGCAGTCCGTCGGCCATCAACAGGCTGGCGTCCACCGCGGCATCGCGCATATGCGCTGGACCATCCTGAACGGCGCGTTGAATGACATTCGCCGCGTGTCCGCCGCCAATCAAGGCGAGGGCGCGCAGCGCCGCGGACCCCATTTCGGGGTCGGCCGCAAGCCCCTCGAGCGCGTTAACCGCCTCGGTGTCGCGGCGGTTGGCGAGGGCATTGATGGCGCCGATCCTGGTCCGCGTGCTTGCCGAGCCGAGCGCGTCGCGCAACGCCTGGCCCGCGGCTGCGCTCGGGTTGCGCTCGAGCGCATCGACGGCCGCGCCCGCGAGGGTTTCATGATTCAGTAGCGAGGTCAGAGCGGGTACGCACTGCTCGCCGCCGATGATGCCCAGTTCGCGGCAGATGAAGCGCGCCGCGTCGTCCGTGCATTTCGCGAGTATGGCGTCCGCGAGGCGCTTCTCGAGCTGTGCGCGCGCCGCCGGGTCGCCGTACGAAGCGTCAACGGCATCGTCGATCGCCGAGAGCGCCTCGCGCGATTCGCCGAAAGTGTAGGTCTTGAGCGCATTGAAGGCCGCGTCGAGTGCCGCCGCGTCCTGCGCGCGCGCCACGCCGGGGCAGAGAGACAGGGCCGCTGCAATCAGGCAGAGCATAAAGCGTTTCATGGGTGCCGCTCCTTCTTAAATGTGCCAGGGCGCGCGCATCGAGGCGCACAACATGCGGTCAGCTTCGGAATCGTTGATGAAATGTTCGTTGTCCGGGTCCCAGCGCAGGGGCCGGCCCAGCCGCATCGCGATGTTGCCCAGGTGGCACATGCACGCCGTGTGGTGGCCGGCTTCGGGCGGGGCCATCGTGACGCCGCGCGTCTTCACCGCGTTGATGAAGTCCTTGTGATGACCCGGGCTGCGGCCGAGATGCAGTTCGTCAGGGCCGATGACTTCCTGGAGCAGCGATGCCGGCTCGGATTCAAGGTTGCCGCCATGGATGTGGATGAACACCCAGCCTTCGTCGCCGATGAAGCGGACGCCGCGCGGCGGCTTGCACTCGCAAACCATGTGCACGCCGTTCGCGTAGTTGAACTCGAACTTGAAATTCATGGCCGTGTTGAAAAAGCCGTCCTTCGGGAAGTCGCCGTGGCCCGCCACGTCGACCGGCCCCGTGTGGTCGGTGCCGTTGCCGAGTTGGGCCAGGTCGATGATGTGCGCGCCGCGGTCCGTTACTTCGCCGCCGCTGTAATCGAGGATGTAACGGAAATAAAAGTGGCAGCGCTTCTCCGTGTACGGCTCCCACGGCGCGGGACCGAGCCACATGTCGTAGTCGAACCCGTCCGGAACCGGCATGGGCGGCTGGTTCTCGATGGGGCCGTGGTTGTCAATGGGCAGGTTGACCTCGATGGTGTGCAGCTTGCCGATGCGGCCGTTGCGCACCAGTTCGCAGGCGTACCGGGCGTTGTCGCGGGACCGCTCGTGGCTGCCGGTCTGGAATACGCGCTGGTACTGCGAGACCGCGTTCAAGACCGCGCGGCCCTCCGTAATCGAGTTCGCCAGCGGCTTCTCGCAATACATGTCCTTGCCCGCCTTCGCCGCGGCAATACTGACCAGCCCATGCCAATGGTCCGGCGTGGCGATCATGACGGCGTCGATATCGTCGCGCGCGAGCAACTCGCGGAAATCGTTGTACTCCGCGCAGCCCGCGTAGCCGCCGTCCGGCTTGCGCTCGGCGTAGAAGGCCTCGACTTCCGCCTTCGCTTCCGCGCGATGCGCCGCGTCCACATCGCACACCGCGACCATCTGCACCTCCGGGATGCCCAGAAAGCCGCGCATGTTGCCCCGGCCCTGGCCCCCGACGCCGATGCAGCCCATGACAATGCGTTCGCTCGGAGCGGGCTGCGCCTCGCCGCCCCACGCGGCCGCGGGGAGAAAGCAAGGAAACGCCGCCGAACCCGCGGCGGCCGCGGCGGTTCTCCTCAGGAATTGACGACGCGTTAGACCAGATACTCGTGACATGTACGCGACTCCTTCTCAGGTCATGATTGACACGTACCCCCGCACAAAACCGGTATCCCTCTATCCTGCCGGAATTCGGCGCGAGCTTCAAATCCTGTCCTTGCCCCCGGTTTGTGTGTTCGCTTCGCAATGAAAAGCGCAATGACAGGCCTTGACAAATCGCGCCGTATCTGCTTTGCTAGCAACATCAGGTCCTGCGGATCGGGAAACAGTGGGCGAAACGCGGGCCGGTGATAACGGTGGATTGTGTTAGATTGGGGAATAGGCTGATGCGGATTCGGGGTCTGGCCCAAACGGGGCAATTACTATCACCATTATGCTGTTTTCTGTTCCCTTTTCCCTTTTTCCGGGACGGGGCAGCGGTTCTGGTCGCCTTCTGCGCCCAAACCGCCCTTGCGGGGCCTGAGGGCGAGGGCATGGCCCCCGCCGCGCAGGAAACGGGCCTGCGCATGTTCAATCTGCGGCTGCC
>JAGMZX010000165.1 GCA_018005585.1 Candidatus Hydrogenedentota bacterium
TCCCGCGTTTCCCGGCTTCCTGGAAGAACTCGACCGCGCCGAAAAGCGCGCCGTGGTCCGTGAGCGCGCAGGAACGCATGCCGTAGTCGACGCAGCGGTCGAGCATCGTCTCGATCGTGCACGCTCCGTCCAGCACCGAGAACTCCGAATGCACGTGCAGGTGTACGAAGCCCGCGCTCATGTTGACAAAACCTCCCAGAGCAACGCCAACGCCGCGTCCGCGGTCTGCCCCTTGACCGCGGCGCGGTCTCCCTCAAACCGGAACCGGCGGGCCATCACGCCTGCCGGCCCGGCCAGCGCCACATAGACCAGCCCAACCGGCTTTTCCTCAGTGCCCCCGGACGGGCCCGCAACACCGGTCACGGACAGACCGTAGTCGACGCCGTAGCGTGTGCGCGCGCCCGCGGCCATGGCCCGCGCCGTCGATTCGCTCACCGCGCCATGTGTTGCCAGGGATTCCGCGGGCACGCCCAGAAGCAATTCCTTCATTTCATTACTGTATGCTATTATGCCCCCCCAGAAACACGCCGAAGCGCCCGGAACATTCGTGAGCCGGTGCGCAATCAGCCCGCCGCTGCACGACTCGGCCGTAACGATGCGCTGGCCGCGCCCGGTCAAGACCTCCACTATATCTTGCTCTGTCAGCGATGGTGTGCGCGCCATGCGGTAGTTTCCATGATGCGATTGGTTCAGGCGGCGCGGCAACGCGCCGCGTTCCAGGGTGGCTGTAAGGTAGCATCCCCCGCTGCGGCAGGGCAATAGGTGAAATTTGAGAAAACGGCAATAAACCGTACGCGCCGCAATATCCCTGGAAATGGGGCAGGAGGGCCTTGTCCCGAGGGGGACGGTCGAGTATACTGTTGACATGTTCGCGGGAGAAGCCGTGTGACTCGAGAGTCCTGGTCAGCACCAATTTTGTGCCTGATGCTCCTGTGGTGTGTCGGCGTGTTTTCGCCTGGCGGGACCGCTGCCGAAGAGACCACGGCGGAGCGCATTCAGGCGCAGAAGGAACAGGCCCTGCCTGCCAGTCACCGGCATAGTATTGAACGCCGGCGCACGGCGACGGAACGGCGGCAGGCGCTGAATATGCACCAGTACGAGGACTCGAACGGAGTCATAACGCTAACGAACCGGCCGGAGAAATACCGGGACCGGAATGAATACACGGAAATCCGCATTGATTTCGAGCCGATTTACGTGCCGCAGCAGTACCAGGCCTACACCTCGCCCGCGCAATACTCGACCAGTTCCATTGAGGGGTTGGTGCGTACCTATGCGCAGCGGTATCTGCTCGACGAGAACCTGATCTACGCGGTGATCCGCGTTGAAAGCAATTTCAATCCCAATGCGGTGTCGCGCGCGGGCGCCTGCGGCCTGATGCAGCTTATGCCCGCCACCGCGGCGGAGATGGGCGTAACGAACATCTTCGACCCGGCCCAGAACATCGCCGGGGGCACGCAGTATCTTGCCAAGATGCTCGGCCTGTTCAACAATGACCTGAGCCTGGCTTTGGCGGGCTACAACGCGGGCCCCGAGGCGGTCAAGAAGCACAACGGCATTCCTCCGTATGCCGAGACTCAGGCCTACGTGCGCAACGTGCTCGCATACCACAGGCAATTCCAGTCCGGCGGGCTTCAGGCGCGCGCCGGCTATGCGGGCCGGGTGCACCAGGCGGCGCCTACGCCCCCCGCACTGCCTGCTGCATCGAAGAAGCAGTTTGTGGTCCATTTCCACAGCGGCTTGCAGCAGCCGGCCGACCAGGTCCTCGACGAAGACCCCTATTACTACATCGTGTATGGCCGGCGCACCTACCCCGTGCGCAAGGAACTCGTCGCCAGCATCGAAGAGCCGGCCTGACCCCGCCCGCTGGCCGCGCCGGGAATCATCCGCTCCCGTCCCACGTTATTGCTGAATGCCGTGTGTTCTTGGGTTTGACTCGCGGGAACCGGACAGTGCACCGGGGTACATGCGCATGCCTGCAGACACTTCGCCGAAGGGCTTCTACGAGGAGATGGGTTTCTATGTGCATGACGCCCCTCTGTTCCCGGAAGACCTGGTTCGGCGGGCTGTCGCGGGGATGGACGCGATCCGCGAAGGCCGCTACGAAACCGGTATTTCGCCTGAGGAATCGTACTGGAACCCCGGCGACGCGCAAGACAAGCTCTGCAAGATCGAGATGCCCCAGTTCGCGAACCGGGCCATCCTTGAACTGGTGAGTTTCCCCGGGCTGGGCCGGCTTGCGGCGGAAATCACCGGCGCGCGCATGGTCCAGGCGTGGTGGGTTCAGTTACTGTACAAGCCGCCGGCTGCGCACGCGGCGGTGCAAGGCACAAACGTCGGCTGGCACCAGGACCGGCAATACTGGGATGTCTGGACGCCCGAGAGCGAGCTGTTCACTGCCTGGGTCGCCTTGAGCGATGTAACCGCCGGGGCGGGACCGATGGTGTTCGTGCCGCGCTCGCACCGGTGGGGCGTCCGGAACGAGGGCGACTTCTTCAGCCAGGACCTCCTTGCGCAACGGGGCGGCATGCGCCTGCCGGAGGAGGCGCGGTGGATGGAAGTACCCGCGATTCTGCCGCCGGGCGGCGTGAGCTTTCACGACCAATTGACGTTTCACGCCAGCGGCCCGAACCTCAGCGGCGCACCGCGCCGCAGCATCGCCATCCACCTGCGGACGGGGCAATCGCGTCCCGTCCTCGACAAGCGAAGCGGGCTTGCCCGGTACATCGATGATCCCGGGAAGTGCCCCATACTCTATGGCGGATAGGGTCAGGTACGGACACCCGCCGCGCCAGGCGGTCCGCCCCATCGGGAATAACTGTATAGCACAGTATCTATCTGGTGACCGCTATTGCGCGGCTTCCGCTTTGCCGGGCTGTGCTGACTTGCAGGTTTCCATGGTCAGTGGAAACTTGGGGGGCGTTTCGGGTATTGGATAGGGGAGTGTACCTGACGTGCGTGTTGGATTTCGGGCCTTGTTCTGTTATGATCGAGGCCATTGTTGACGCAGTCTTTTCTAAGTCGTTATTCCTGTGTGCTTTAGGGGATAATTCCTGCTGTTGCATGGCGACGGCGCTGTGAAAGGATAGAGTGTGTTGGGAATCTTCAGACGTCTGCCCGGCCTGTTCTCGCACGATATGGCCATCGACCTGGGCACGGCGAATACGCTTGTGTACGTGAAGGGCCAGGGCATCGTACTCAGCGAGCCGTCGGTCGTCGCGGTCAACAAGGACATTGACAAGGTGCGCGCGGTCGGCAATGAGGCCAAGAACATGATTGGCCGCACGCCCGGCAACATAGTCGCTATTCGCCCGATGAAGGACGGGGTCATCGCGGACTTTGAAATCGCGGAGGAGATGCTTCGCTATTTCATTCAGAAGGTGCACAATCGCAAGCGGTTGGTCTGGCCGCGCGTGGCCATCAGCGTTCCTTCGGGCATCACGCCGGTGGAGCGGCGCGCGGTTACCGAAAGCGCGATGCAGGCAGGCGCGAAGCAGGTGTTCACGATCGAGGAGCCCATGGCCGCGGCGATCGGCGCGGGCCTGCCCGTACAGGAGCCGCAGGGTTGCATGATCGTGGATATCGGCGGCGGCACGACGGAAGTGGCCGTGATTTCGCTGGGCGGGATCGTGTTCTCGAAATCGGTGCGGGTGGCGGGCGACGAGATGGACCAGGCCGTTATCCAGCACTTGCGGCGCACATACAATATGATGGTGGGCGAGCGCACAGCGGAGGAGATCAAGATCGCCATCGGCTCGGCGTTTCCATTGAAGGAAGAGCTGGAAATACAGGTCAAAGGCCGTGACCAGGTCATGGGCTTGCCCAAGATCATCACGATTACGTCTGAGGAAATCCGCGAGTCGCTGAAAGAGCCGGTGAGCGTAATCGTGGACGCGGTGCGCGTTACGCTCGAGCGCACGCCGCCGGAGTTGTCCGCCGATATCGTGGACCGGGGCGTGGTGCTGGCGGGCGGCGGGGCGCTGTTGCGAGGGTTGGACCAGCTCCTGTCCAAGGAGACGGGTTTGCATGTGATGGTGGCGGAGGACCCGCTTACCGCGGTCGTGATGGGCGCGGGCAAATATCTCGAGGAACTGAAGAACTTCCCGTCCGAGGATTTGTAGGTTCGCGGAGGCTTTGAGGTGAGTCACGGGCCGCAACCTGCTACAATGATTTCAGGTTCAGGGGATTGTGATAAGGTAATGCCGCCAGCCATAGAGGGACCTGACCGGTGTCGCTCGCACGACGCATGATCGAGCATCGGCCCGAAATCATCCTGGTGGTGCTGGTCGGTTTATCCTTCGTATCGCTGCTTACCGGCACGCGCGCGGGGTTTCTGGGCACGTTTCTGCGAAAGACGGTTTCACTGACCGCCTATCCTTTCGTCCGCACGATGGATTACACCAGCCGCGCCACGGACTACACGCTCGACCTCGTTTTTGCCTACGACAGATACCGCAGCGAGAGCGCCTCCTTGCGGCGTGAACTGGCCGTGATGAAAGCCGCGCTTGCCGAAGTGCGGGAGATGCGACTGGAGCGGGGGCGGCTCAAGAACATGCTGGGTCTGGTGCGTAACGAGCCGCGGCTCACACTCGAGCCGGCGCGGGTTCTCGAGAGTTATCGGGGCGTGCTCAAGATCGACCGGGGCGCCCGGCAGCACATCGGCGAGGCTATGGGCGTCATCAGCGAAAATGGCGTCGTGGGGATTGTAATCGAAGTGGACGCGTTCACGTCTACGGTTGCCACGCTGCACCACGTCGACTGCCGCGTCGGCGCCATGGTGCAGCGCAATCGCATCCGGGCTTACGACGGCATTATTCACGCGGGCGGCAGCAACTTGAATCTGTTCTGCACGATGGACTACATCGACCTCAAGGACGACGTTCGGGTGGGCGACCAGGTGGTCACCAGCCCGGAAAGTGTTTTCCCCAGCGGCTACCCGATAGGATCGATTACAGCCATTCATGGCGGTGGTTCCATGTGGAAGACCGCCGAGATTGAACCAACGGTCGATCCGTACCGGCTGGACGAAGTCTTCGTCGTTCGCCAGACCACGCCGGCCGCCGAGGAACTGGAGGGTCCGCTGCCGCCCGAAAATCTGGCCTCGGGCCCCTCTGAGAGCCCGGACAACCGTTCCCTTCAGGAACGCTACGCACCCTAAGAAACAGTATGCGACGCAATATTCTATGGGCCGCCGTGTCGGTCGTGGCGGCGTTGATTCAGACGACTTGGCTGGACGTTGTCAAGTTCCAGGGTGTGGTGCCGGACCTGACGTTGCTGCTGGTCGTGTACTTTGCCATGGCGGACGGCGAGGAACGGGCCATGTTCACGGGGCTTATCGGCGGCATTTACCAGGACGTGGCCGGCAATTATACGCTCGGACACAGTGTGGCGTGCCTCGTGATCGTGGGGTATCTCGTGGGACGCGTATCCACGCGGCTCATCATCGAGAATCCAGCTGTAAAAGCGGGGCTCGTGCTGTTGGCGGCGATTGTGCATGGCGTGCTGTTCACGGTCATTCTCTACGTGCAGAAACCGCATATCAGCGCGTTGCACACCATCGGCACGGCCGTGGTGCCGGGCGCTTTCTACACGGCCGTCATCACGCCGCTCGTCTTCCTGGTGCTGGCGTGGTCGTTCCACCGCGATGACCTGTTGAAGCGGGGGACCTTGTGAGATGCTGAGCAGGAAGGAGCCCAAACGCTACGAGGGCGTTGAGAACCGCACGCAGTTGTTTGCGCTCGCGCTTGCCGTGGCCTTTGGCGCCCTGCTTTTTCAGTTCTGGCAGCTTCAAGTGGTGCGCCTCAGCCAATACCAGGAAATGGCGGAAGACAACCGCGTGCGCAACGAACGGCTGAAGTCCGACCGCGGCGTCATTTACGGGCGCGGCGACGTGATTCTGGCGGATAATCGCGCGGGCACGGATATCGTGTTTGTGCCGGGCGAAGCGCCGAAGGAGCGCCGCCGCGAAATCTGCACGACGCTCCAGGAAATCCTGGGCATCGACGGTGAAGCGCTGTTCGCCGAAACGCAGAAGCGCGAACGCGCGCCGTTCGAACAGATTCCCGTGAAGCGCGATGTATCCCGGCGGGACGCTGTCCGCGTGGAGGAATTGCAGTACAAGCTGAAAGGCGTCCTGACGGTGGTGCATCCGCAACGCCGCTATATTCACGGGGAGACCGCCGGGCAGATCCTCGGCTACCTGGGCGAGATCAGCAAGGATGAGTTGGAGCGGTGGGATGGCTATTACATGGGCGACCTCGTCGGCAAGACGGGGCTGGAACGGATGTACGAGAGCCTGCTGCATGGCCGCGACGGCTACGCGGTGGTGACCAAATACGCATGGGGCCGGCCCCAATTCTTCACGGACAGGCGGGGCGTGCCCCGCATCGCCGCGCGGGACAGTCACGGTCACTTGCTGACCGAGGAGGCGCCCCGTGAGGAGCCCGTTTCCGGCCTGCCGTTGTATCTTACGCTCGACATCGATGTACAGCGCGAAGCGGAACGGTTGCTCCGCGGGGAAGTCGGGGCAATCTCGGTGCTTGATTCGGACACGGGCGCCGTGTTGGCCCTCGCGAGCAGCCCCGGCTACGACCCAAGTGTGTTCGTGACCCGCGGGATGAGCCATGAACGCATCAAGCTCCTGGAAGCCGCGCAACCGAACCCGATGCGCAACCGCTGCTACGTCGAGCACTATCCGCCCGGTTCCGTCTTCAAAGTGCTCCTGGCCTCCGCGGCCCTCGAGGAGGGCGTCATCGATAAGAACGCGACGTTCTTCTGCCCAGGCTTCTACCAGATTGATGGGAAGGGCCGGCGCTGGCATTGCCACAAGCGCGGCGGGCACGGTCACATGTCCGTGGTCCCTGCCCTGGCCCTCTCGTGTGACGTCTTCTTCTACAACGTTGGGCGCAGACTGGGTATCGAACGGATAAACAAATGGTGTCATCGGTTGGGGCTTGGTGTCCCCACGGGTATCGACCTGCCGGGCGAAGTGCCCGGGTTGATTCCCAACCCGGAGTGGAAACAGGAAGTCCTCAAAGACGCGCCCGTCTGGGACCGCAAGTGGTTCGAGGGCGATACCGTAAACGTGAGCATCGGCCAGGGAAGCGCGGCCACCACGCCGCTGCAGAACGCGGTGCTCATGGCGTCCATATTGAACGGGGGCCGGTTCGTGCGGCCGTACCTGAACCGGGAACTGGGCCCCCAGATTTCGGAGCGGTATCTCAGCGATGAAACAGTAGCCATTGTCGTGGAAGGCATGCGCGAATGCGTCGGCGTGGACGAGGCGAGCGCGCGCGGGACCGGCCGCCATGCCTATATACCCGGGATGGCGGTACTCGGCAAGACGGGCTCCGCACAGGTCATGTCTCTCGAACATCACAAGAAGTATGCCCGCGAAGAAGATATCCCGTATGAGATGCGCGACCATGCGTGGTTCATCGCGGGCGTGACCGACCGCCAACCCCGCATCGCGGTTTCGGTGCTGGTCGAGCACGGGCATCATGGCGGTACCGAAGCGGCGCCCGTGGCCAAGTCGATTATCGAGTACTTCTACGCGCAGGAGGCGCAACGGATGAACGATACGCCGGTAACGCTGGCGCAGCAGGGGACCCCATGAACCGGCTAGCCACACGCGAATACGACGTGCGCGACGCGCACATGCACGTCATGAACCGGCGCAATCTGCTGCGCATCGACTGGGCGCTGCCCATCCTTGTCGTGGTGCTCGCGGTCATCGGGTGGCTGACGCTCTATAGTGCGGGGCGCAGCACGGAAGACACGTTCTATAGCCGGCAGATAGCCTTCTTCTTTGGCGGACTCGTCCTGACCCTGACCATCGTGTGCATCGACTACCGGTTCCTCATCTGGATGGCGCCGCTGATGTACATCGTCGTGATTGCCATGCTGATTGCCGTGGAGTTCTACGGCGTGAGAGGCGGCGGCAGTGAGCGCTGGCTGGTCGTGGGCCCCATCCGCGTTCAGCCGTCGGAACTCGCCAAACTTGTCCTGGTGTACGCGCTGACGTGGTATTTCACGCTGCTGGGCGACCGCATACGGCGCTTTCACTGGTTCGCCCTCTCCTTCGTCATCGCGGGCATTCCCATGGCCCTGATCGTCATGCAGCCCAACCTGGGCACGGCGGCGTGCCTGGGGCCCCTGCTCGTGGTGATGATGTTTGTGGCCGGCTGCCGCTGGTGGCATCTCGGCCTGATATTCCTGGCGCTGTTTGCCACGGTCCCCTGGTTGTGGTGGCAAATGTACGATTTTGACCCGAAACTTGACCAGGCGGGCCGTGCTGCCCACGACGCCGCGGCGGAGTTCTACGAACTCAAGTATTATCAGAAGATGCGGATTCACACCTTTTTCAATCCCGAGGCCGACCCGGTAGGCTCGGGCTGGCAGACCATTCAGAGCATGATCACGGTGGGCAGCGGCGGCATGTCGGGCAAGGGGTATCTGAAAGGCACTCAGACGCGGCTGAACTACCTGCCCGAGCACCACACCGACTTCATCTTTTCCCTGTATGCGGAAGAACGCGGTTTTGTCGGCGTAATGGTCATTCTGGGACTGTATCTGGCGTTTCTCCTGCGGGGGCTTCAGTTTGCCCGAGACTGCCCCGAGATGCACGGGACCCTCCTGGCGGCGGGCGTCGTTACGATTCTGTCTTTTCATATCTTCGTAAACGTCGCAATTACCGTGGGACTGTTGCCGGTAACCGGCATCCCCCTGCCGTTCATGAGTTATGGCGGGTCGTTTTACATGACGACCATGATGTGCGTGGGCATCCTGCTGAACGTGCCCATGCGGCGAAGGATGTTTGTCAATGAATAGCTTGGCGGACCCAACGGGGGAACTCCGATGAGAGAAATCGTGATTAACGTAAGTCCGCTCGAGACGCGGATTGCGTTAATGGAGAATAAGCGTCTCGCGGAACTCAGCGTGGAGCGACAGGAAAGCCGGAGCCTGGTCGGCAACATCTACAAGGGCCGCGTTGAAGACGTAATCCCGGGCATGCAAGCCGCGTTCATCAATATTGGCTTCGAGAAGAACGGATTCCTCTATGTCTCCGATATTGCGGGGATTGAGGGCACCGCGGACCTGGTCCTTGAAGACGGCGTGCCCAAGCAACGCTCTCGTGCGCGCCGGGCGCGGCGCTCCGTCGAGTCGCTGGTGAAAGAAGGGCAGCACATCATGGTCCAGGTTATCAAGGACCAAATGGGCGCCAAAGGCCCGCGCCTTACCAACTTCATCACGATCCCGGGCCGGTACGTTGTGCTGATGCCGACGGTGAGCAACCTTGGGGTCTCGCGCAAGATCGAATCGCAGCGCGAGCGCGACCGGCTGCGCAAGACCCTGGCGGAAGTGCGCCCGCGCGATGTGGGCCTCATCACGCGCACGGCGAGCGAGGGCCGCAGCAGGGAAGAGATCGAAGCGGACGTCCAGTTCCTGGCGCGCACGTGGCAGAAGGTGAAGAACAAGTACGACGGCGCGCGCGGGCACGCCCTCCTGCGCGAAGACCTGGGGCCGATCCTGCGCACCGTGCGCGACCAGTTCACGGCGGACATCGACCGCCTGACCATCGACAGCGAAACCGAATACTCGCGTATTCTCCACTTTCTCGAGTCTTTTGCGCCGGCCTTGGAGAGGCGCGTGCGGCTCTACCGCCAGAAGACGCCGCTATTCGAGCGCATGGGTATCGAGGCCGAGATCGAGAAGGCCCTGCGCCGCAGGATACACCTGAAAAGCGGCGGCCACATCTGCATAGACCAGACGGAAGCGCTCATCGCGGTCGACGTGAATACGGGCAAGTTTACCGGCCGGAAGCAACTCGAGGATACCGTGCTGCAGACGAACCTCGAAGCCGCGACGGAAATCGCGCGCCAAGCCCGGCTGCGCGATCTCGGCGGCATCATCGTGGTCGATTTCATCGACATGATGTATGAGAAGAACCGGCGCGAATTGATCCGGCATCTGACCGAGGCGCTGAAGACGGACCGCGCCAAAACGACGGTTTCGGAAGTGAACGAACTCGGCATGGTCGAACTCACGCGCAAACGCGTGAAACACAACTTGTTGAAAGCGCTCTCGCAGCCTTGCCCCTACTGCGAGGGCAGCGGCATGGTGCGGTCGGTGACCACCGTGACCTTCGACGTGCTGCGCCGGCTGCAGAGCCTTTTTTCAACTTCAAAGGAGAAACACGTCGTCCTGCAAGTGCACGGCGACGTGGCGAGGCGGCTCAGGAACGAGAACAAGAACTTGCTCGACGCCATCACGAAGGAATTCGACCGCGAAATCACCGTTGAATCCGTCTCCGATTTCCATATTCATGAGGTCAAGTTCCTGCGCGCGCGCACGCGTCAGGAAATCACGTTGTGACGTTAATCCTCCGGCTGCTTTAGTTGTCACCGCGACTTGTGATACAAAGTCGTGAGGAAAGAACCGGTTTCGGGTTCAACGCGCCGTATGGCAAGCGCTGATTGGAAGGAACGGTGGGTGGTGCCTTGAATATTATCGAAGCCGAAGCGGGACCCGGCGGGGAATCGTACCGGCCCGTTGCTATCGGCTCCATCAGGCTCAATACGGCGCCGGCGTTCGACCTCTATTTCCGGCCCGATTCCGCGCAACCGATTGTGCTGTACAGCCGCCAGGGCCTGCCCGTTACCGCGGAAACGCTGTGCCGCCTCGAAGAAAGCCGCATCGATGTGCTGTACGTTCACGAGGCGGCGCTGCAGGAGTACCGGCGCTACGTCTCGGCGAACCTGGGGGAAATACTGGCGGACACAAAGATGCCCGTGCAGGAAAAGGCCCACATTCTGTACAACACCGCCCAGGCGGTGCTGGAAGACGTCTTCGACCAGCCTCCCAGCCGGGAAAGCGTCAACCGGGGAAAAGACGTTGCGCGGCACACCGTATCGCTCATGACTTCGGACGGATTTGTGTTCGAGCATCTGCTACGCACAATATCCGGCGACTATTACCTTTACACGCACAGTGTCAACGTCGCAACCTATTCCGTTGCGATGGCCATGCGCATGGGCTACAGCGATGCATCCACGCTGCGCGAAATCGCCAACGGCGCGCTCCTGCACGACATCGGAATGAGCCGCATCGATTCCGCGGTCCGCATGTCAGACGGCCCCCTGACGCCGGACCAGTGGGCCCGGGTCAAACAGCATCCCGTGGAAGGGCATGCCCTGCTCGAAGGCCTCGGCTGCCTCGGCGAGATCGCGCTGGATATCATCCTGCACCACCACGAAAAATTGAATGGCGCGGGCTATCCCCACGGCTTGAGCGGCAAGGCGCTTTCCCCTTTCGTGCGGCTCGTCAGCCTGTGCAACGTTTTCGACGCCCTGACCACGGACCGCCATCATCAGCCCGCCAGAAAAACCTTCGCCGCCATCCATCTCATCCAGACCGAAATGCGCCACGAGATCGACCAGGAACTCCTGCGCCTCTTTATAGAGATGATGGGTCTGCGCCCCTGACTTTTGTAAAGGCTCATCCGGTCAGTCGAACCGTTTCATCGTTCCTGCCCAACGGCGCGAGGGTCGCCGCAGCCACATGCGTGAAGTGCTCCTCTCCTATCCAAATCCGGGCAATATCCAGATGACGAATCCCAAAGGCAGGTCATCGCAAGGTATCCTCCGCCGTAACCAAGAGGAAAACAGGTGCCTGGGACAGTGTCTGGGTCGTCGAAACCAAACGCCGCGGGCATATGCTCCCCTGTGAAAAACGCCGTCAGGTTCCGGTGGGCGGGGCCGCCTTCTTGGTTGGCGTCTTTCTGGGCGGTGCGGATGTAGATCGTGGGCCGGTTGACGTGGGGCACCAGGTTGCCGGATTCATCCACGGCGAGCACTTCCTCATCCGGGGCGTCCAGGGGATACGCCGGAGGCGGCGGGTCGTTCGGATTCGACCAGTCGGCGATCCAGGCGACGCCTTCGCCTTTCCAGCGCACGAACGTGTAGCCGGGACGCGGGTGCGCCGTGCAGGCCACCCATTCCGCGTTGCGATAGGCCCACGTCGTCGGGTTCGTCACCTCCCAATATGGGGCTTGGTAGTACTTCTTCGCCGGCGACGCCGTGCAATACCCCGCGCAGACGTCCCGTCCCGCGCCGGTGCTGTTCCGGACCAGAAAAGTGATGGTGGATTTCTCACAGAATTCCACGGTGGCGGAAATTCCCGAATTCCAGTACTTGAACATGATACAACCGGGCGTCGCGGTCTGGATGCCTTCGCCGTACACCCTGCGGAACTGATGCCCCGGTCCGTCCGGCGTCGGCACGGCGGGGAATGTCGCGCCCGAGGAGGAGCCGGATGCGGGAGTAGTCAGGTAACGTTCAAACATGGG
>JAGMZX010000166.1 GCA_018005585.1 Candidatus Hydrogenedentota bacterium
GTGCAGAGGAGCAGTTCGGTCTCGTAGGCCGCCTGACTCGCTCCGGCCCGTGCGCCCAGGCGCAGGTATTGGCTGTGCATCCAGCCCGTGACGCCGAGATTCACCGCGCGCACCTGCACCCACGGCGACTTGTCTTCGGGCGTCGCCAGCACAACGACGCGGTCGCCCGTGTTCAGGTGTGCCGCAATCCCGTCGCCTTCTGAGGGACCTTGGCGCAGCCGCACGCGTTCGCCGGATACCGTCGCCAGGATGTCCTCGCTGAATACGGCGCTTGCGAGCCCGGCCATGAGCAGGAGCGCCGCGAAAAATGGGCCGTGCCTCATCAGACAATCCTCTCTGTTCACGTCAGGGAATCTTGCCTTACAGGAATAAGAATACCCGTGCATGGCGTTTGTGTTCCTCAAACGTTATGGCTTGAAAGAGGCTGGCGCCGCGGGCCGGGCGGGCGAAGCTTGCGTTTTGGGTATATGGTAGACTCTTGTTCCTACCGGAAGACCGTCTGATTTCCATCAAAGAAAGGCTGCTGTCCATGCGGATTGCGATTATCGGAACCGGATACGTGGGTCTTGTCAGCGGCGCCTGTTTCGCGGAACTGGGCCATGATGTCATCTGCGTCGACATCGACGCAGCCAAGGTCGAGGCGTTGCGCTCCGGCCATATCCCCATCTTTGAACCCGGACTGGAAGAATTGGTCAAGGTCAACGTCGAAGACAATCGCCTGTCGTTCACAACGGACGTAGAGGAAGCCATAAAGCGGTCGATCATGATCTTCATCGCCGTGGGTACCCCGGCACTGCCGGACGGAACCGCTGATCTGCGTCACGTGTTCGACGCGGCCCGGAGTGTTGCGCGCCACATGGACGGCTACCGCATTATTGTCGACAAATCGACGGTGCCCGTGGGCACGTCGCGCAAAGTCGCTGCTGTCGTGCGCGGGGAATTGGAGAAGCGCGGCGAGGACTTCGAGTTCGACGTCGTCTCAAACCCGGAATTCCTGAAGGAAGGCGCGGCCATCGAGGATTTCATGAATCCTGACCGCGTCGTGATTGGGTGTGACAACGTGCAGGTCCGCGTGATCATGGAGGAGTTGTACTCGCACTTTGCGCGGAACGCGCGGCCCATCCTTTGCATGTCACCCGAGTCGGCGGAGATGACGAAATATGCCGCGAACGCCATGCTCGCGACGAGAATCTCGTTCATGAACGAGATCGCCAATCTCTGTGAAGAGGTCGGCGCGGACGTGGACGACGTGCGCAACGGGATCGGTTCCGACCACCGCATCGGCTACCGGTTTCTCTTCTCCGGCATCGGCTACGGCGGCTCGTGTTTTCCGAAAGACATCAAGGCGTTGATCCACACGGCGCGCGACGCCGGACGGGAAGCGGCACTGCTGGGCGCGGTTGACGCGATCAACGACGGGCAGAAACACAGCCTCCAGCAGAAGATCCGCGGCTACTATGGAGATGCGCTCGACGGCAAGCGGTTCGCGGTCTGGGGCCTTGCGTTCAAGCCGGAAACGGACGATGTGCGCGAAGCGCCGGCCATCGTGATCGTCCGGGAATTGCTGGAAGCGGGCGCGCACGTGCGCGCGTATGACCCGAAGGCGGCGGAAACCGCGGCCCATGCGCTCGGCGGCCACGATCGCCTGACCTTCGTTGACCGCCATTACGAGTGCGCGGAAGGCTGCGACGCCCTCGTGCTCTGCACGGAATGGTCTTTCTTCCGCAACGCGGACCTCGAGCGGGTGAAGCAATTGCTCAAGACACCCGTGGTCTTCGACGGACGCAATGTGTACCGGCCCGACAAGATGCGCAAGCTCGGCTTTGACTACTTCTCAATCGGCCGCGCCCCTGTGCGGGCCTATTCGCGTCAGGCTTGAGCGGAGCGCGGTCGGGCAGGCCCGGCCTCAAGCCTCGCCAGGATGGCTTCAAACAGAGAAACGCTCGGTTCGCGACAGACGCCGCCCAATTACGCCGCCGCATCCGTGTGCGCCGTCCCTTGGCGCCCATTTCCGGACCGCGCAGCCCTTGCGCGTTCGTACTCAGTTTCCAGACCCGCGACACGCTGGAAAGCATCGTCTCGGCGGCACGCTGTTGCACGCTATTCCAGTCACTGCCGCGGCTGATCATGGCCGGCTGGCGACCCCGCCAGAAGACGAATCCCCCGTACGCGATCCCGGCAGGCACGACAAGAACTGCGGCGGTGAAGCATCCCACGGGAAGGGATGGGAAATAAACGCGTGATTCGACTGGCAACGTCGCGTTCCTTGTCTCTCAAACCCGTTGTCGAAACCAGGTGTGGCGCATGCGGGCGCATCAGAGCAGGAACAGGGTTATGGAACAGGGCCGGTGCCCCACGGCGCGGGAGGAATCCCGATTTGCGATAAAGTCCATGAAATCAGCCCCGCAAATGTGCTATCATCGCCGGGAGATTGGCAATAATGCCGACCGTTTGCGGTGTGTGGCCTTTGGGGCGGATTCCCAAAGCCTTCCCCGGCCCTAGCATCCCGTGCGCCCGGAGTGGCCGCTGGATGTTCAGGATTGGTCATGCAAGGACAGACCCTTGTTGTCCGGAACGTTTCCGGACCGTATTGCGCCAGGGGCCCGGTATCAACGCGACACAGCCGGTCTGCATACCTGTTCGGCATTGCGCCGGAAGAACCATGATTGGAGGCAGTGAAGATGGAACGACCCAAGACGACGCTGGATGCGAATGAGGCGGTCGCCAAAGTAGCCTACAAGGTGAACGACGTGGCGGCGATTTACCCGATCACGCCGTCATCGCCGATGGGCGAATGGATGGACCAATGGGCGGCGGAGGGCAAGACGAATTTGTGGGGTTGTGTGCCGCACGTGATCGAGTTGCAGAGCGAAGCAGGCGCTTCCGCCACGGTGCACGGCGCACTTCAGACCGGGTCTTTAACCACCACCTTCACGGCGTCGCAGGGGCTCCTGCTGATGATCCCGAACATGTTCAAGATCGCCGGTGAACTGACGCCGACGGTCTTCCACGTTACCGCGCGCACCGTGGCCGCGCACGCACTCTCCATCTTTGGAGACCACAGCGACGTTATGGCCGTGCGCGCCACCGGCTTCGGGCTGCTGGCCTCCAATTCCGTTCAGGAAGCGCATGACCTGGCCCTGATCGCCCACGCGGCCACGCTCGAGGCGCGCGTCCCGTTCCTTCACTTCTTCGACGGGTTCCGCACCTCGCACGAGGTAAACAAGATCGAAGAACTGCTCGAAGACGATATGCGCGCCATGATCAGCGAGGAGTCCGTCCGGGCGCACCGTGCGCGCGCCATGACGCCGGACCGGCCCATCCTGCGTGGCACGGCACAGAACCCCGATGTCTACTTCCAGGCGCGCGAGACGGTGAACACTTTCTACAACGCATGCCCGGGAATCGTGCAACAGGCAATGGACAAGTTCGCTCAGGTCGTGGGCCGCTCGTATCATCTGTTTGATTACGTGGGAGCAGCGGATGCCGAACGCGTCATCGTACTCATGGGTTCGGGCGCGGAAGCCGCGGAAGAAGTGGTCGAATGCCTCGTGAAGCGCGGCGAAAAGGCCGGCGTGCTCAAGGTCCGCCTGTACCGGCCCTTCTCGACGAAGCACTTCATCGAGGCGCTCCCACCTTCCGTCAAGGCGATTGCCGTGCTCGATCGCACCAAAGAACCGGGCGCCGGGGGCGAACCGCTCTACATGGACGTCGTCACCGCGCTCAGCGAGGCAGCCGCGGAGGGCGCTTCGCATTTCAAGGTCGCGCCGACGGTCATCGGCGGCCGCTATGGGCTCTCCTCCAAGGAGTTTACGCCCGGCATGGTCAAGGGCGTTTTCGACGAACTGCTCAAGGACAAGCCCAAGAACCACTTCACCGTCGGCATCGTGGATGACGTCACTCATTCGAGCATCGAATACGACCCCGGCTTCGTCACCGAAGACCCGGACACGGTGCGCGCCATATTCTTCGGTCTGGGCGCCGACGGCACCGTCGGCGCGAACAAGAACTCGATCAAGATCATCGGCGAAGACACGGCCAACTACGCGCAAGGCTACTTTGTCTACGACTCGCGCAAGTCGGGGTCGATGACGACCTCCCACCTGCGCTTCGGGCCGCGGCCGATTCGCTCAACGTATCTCATCGATCGCGCCAACTTCGTCGCGTGCCACCAGTTCCCCTTCATGGAGAAGGCGGACGTCCTCAAGTGCGCCGAGGAAGGCGCGGTGTTCCTGCTGAACAGCATCTACGGGCCGGATGAAGTCTGGGACCATCTGCCGCGCACGGCTCAGCGGCACATCATTGAAAAGAACCTGAAATTCTACGTCATCGACGGCTACGAGGTGGCGAAACAGGCCGGCATGGGCGGGCGTATCAACACCGTGATGCAGACCTGCTTCTTTGCCATCAGCGGCGTGCTGCCCCGCGCCGACGCCATCGAGGCGATCAAGACGGCTATCAAGAAGACCTACGGCAAGCGCGGCGAGTCCGTGGTGAAAAAGAACTGGGCCGCCGTCGACATGTCCGTCGACCATATGCACGAGGTGAAGGTGCCGGGCGAGGTCACAAGCACTTTCGACCTGCGGCCGCCCGTGCCGGCCGAGGCGCCCGAATTCGTGCAGCAAGTGACGGCGAAGATTATCGCGGGCGAGGGCGACTCATTGCCCGTCAGCGCGTTGCCCGTTGACGGCACCTTCCCCACCGCTACCACCCAATGGGAAAAGCGCAACATCAGCCTCGAAATCCCGGCATGGGATCCCGATGTGTGCATTCAATGCGGCAAGTGCGCGCTCGTGTGCCCGCACGGCGTCATTCGCGCCAAGGTGTACGATGCCGCGCTGCTTGACGGCGCCCCGCCGGCATTCAAGACGGCGGTCCCGAAGTGGAAACAGTTCAAGGACCTCCGCTACACCCTGCAGGTGGCACCGGAAGACTGCACCGGCTGCACGCTGTGCGTGCAGGTGTGCCCCGCGAAGAACAAACAGGAAGTAAAGCTCAAGGCAATCAACATGGTCGAACAGCCGCCCATTCGCGCGCGCGAAGCCGCGAATTGGGACTTCTTCCTCAAGCTGCCCGAAGCGGACCGCACCGCGTTGAGCCTTGGCATGGTCAAGGACGTGCAATTGCTCCGGCCGTTGTTTGAGTTCTCGGGCGCTTGCGCCGGCTGCGGCGAAACGCCTTATATCAAGCTCGTCTCGCAGTTGTTCGGCGACCGCGCGCTTATGGCGAACGCGACCGGCTGCTCGTCGATCTACGGCGGGAACCTCCCGACAACGCCTTGGACCGTGGATGCGGAAGGGCGCGGCCCGAGCTGGTCCAACTCGCTCTTCGAAGACAACGCGGAATTCGGCCTCGGTATGCGTGTGACCCTCGACAAGCAAATCGAGTACGCGCGCGCGCTCGTCATGCGCCTGGAGAGCCTGCTCGGCGCAGAACTCGTGCAGGCCTTGCTCACCGCCGACCAGACTACCGAGGTGGGCGTTGCGGAACAGCGCAAGCGCGTCGCGCAACTCAAGGCGCGCCTGCAGGGCAAGGATAGTCTCGAATCCCGCGAACTGCTCAGCGTGGCGGACGCCCTCGTGAAGAAGTCGGTCTGGATCATGGGCGGTGACGGCTGGGCGTACGACATCGGCTACGGCGGGCTCGATCACGTGCTCGCAAGCGGCCGCAACGTCAACATTCTGGTGCTGGACACGGAGGTGTATTCGAATACGGGCGGACAATGCTCGAAATCGACGCCGCGCGGCGCGGTGGCCAAATTCGCCGCCGCGGGAAAGCCCGCGGCCAAGAAGGACCTTGGCCTCATGGCCATGATCTACGGCACGGCGTTCGTAACGAAGGTCGCCATGGGCGCAAATGACGCGCACACGGTGAAGGCGTTCCGCGAGGCCGAATCCTACGACGGGCCCTCGCTCATTATCGCGTACAGCCATTGCATCGCCCACGGCTACAACCTGGCCATGGGCATGGAACAGCAGAAGGCCGCCGTGCAATCCGGCCACTGGCCGCTGTTCCGCTTCGACCCGCGGCTGGCCGCCGAGGGCAAGAATCCCTTCCAGCTGGATTCAAAGGCCCCGGCTATTCCGCTCAAGGAGTATATCTACAACGAGACCCGGTACAAGATGCTCGCATTGAGCGCGCCGGACGTTGCCGAGACGCTGCTCCGCAGCGCCCAGGAGGACGTCGCGAGGCGGTGGCGCCTGTATGAGCACCTGGCCTCCATGCGCGGCGATGCCGATATCGCAGCCGCTGCCTCGGAAGCCGTTCACGCGGAGTGAGTAGTAGACACACAGCACAGTAATCCGGCGTCGAAACGTCGGCTTGAGGAGAGTCATGATATGGAAGAATTGAAGACGATGTATCTCGGCATGCGGCTCAAGAACCCGCTCGTGGTGTCGCCTTCGCCGTTATGTGCCGGGCTGGACAATATCCGGCGCATGGAAGACGCGGGCGCGGCGGCCGTGGTGCTCCACTCGCTGTTCGAAGAGCAACTCCGCCATGAGAGCAACAGTCTCAACGAAAACCTGATGCAGGGCACGGACGCCTTCGCCGAATCGCTGAGCTACTTCCCGGAACCGTCCGAATTCCGCCTTGGGCCGGACAAGTATCTCGACTTGATCCGCCGCGCGAAGGACGCCGTCGATATCCCGATTATCGGCAGCCTCAATGGCGTGTCCGAAGGCGGCTGGACCGAGTATGCGCGCCTCATGGAGGAAGCGGGCGCCGATGCCGTCGAGTTGAACGAGTATTTCCTGCCCACGTCTCCAGACATGAGCGACGCGCAGGTGCAAGACATTTACGAAAACCTGGTGCGCAGCGTAAAAGCCAATCTGAATGTCCCGATTGCCGTCAAGATCGGCCCGTTCTTCACCGCATTGCCCTACGCCGCGAAACGGCTGGCCGAAGCGGGCGCCGACGCCCTCGTCCTTTTCAATCGTTTCTATCAGCCGGACTTCGACCTGGAAGAACTCGAGGTGAAGCCGGACGTCGTACTCAGCGGATCGAGCACCCTGCGCCTGCGCCTGCGCTGGGTCGCCATCCTGTATGGCCGCATTCAGGCCGACCTGGCCATCTCCGGCGGTGTCCACACGCATGAGGACATCGTCAAGTCCATGATGGCCGGCGCGCAGGTCGCCATGATGGCCTCAGCCCTGCTCCGTCATGGCATCGGCCATATTACGACGGTGCTGAATGCCCTCACACAATGGATGCGTGAGAAAGAGTACGATTCCATACAGATGATGCAGGGCAGCATGAGCCAGCGCTCCGTCCCGGACCCGGCAGCCTTCGAACGGGCCAACTACATGCGCGTACTGACCTCCTACACACCGGCAACGTAACGCCTCTTCTTCTGCTAGTCTCTTGACAGCGTCCCGCCCCTCTGGTGGGGCGCTTTTTGCTCTCCGCGTTCCGTGAGCACCCGCAATGGCATATACTGACTACAAAATGACGTCGATCACAGAAAAAGAGTCTTGACATTCTGCCGTTTCTATGACATATTCGCCTCGTTCTGGGGAAAGAATGGAGCCGTCGGCGCAAGCCATGTACGCGCTGGCACAATGTAACGATACTGCCATGGACGCAGCGACAACAGAAACCCGTCAGAGAGCCCCCGAGGCCGCTTTGGCGGCGATTTTCACATCTTCCGCACGTGTCGCCGTTTTGCGCGTTTTTCTCCTCGACCCTACCCGCGCCTATTACCAGCGCCAGGTCGAGACTGCTTCGGGCCAGCCGTTGCGCGCGATCCAGCGGGAACTGGACCGCTTGACCGAGGCGGGCCTGCTCTACCGGCGCGAGGAGGGCAACCGCGCTTATTACCAGGTGGACCCCGATTTCGCGCTCTACCCGGAACTGCGCGCACTGGTGTTGAAGGCGGCTCCACCCGCCGACGTGTTGCGCAGTATCGTCGCCCTCGACGGGGCGGTTCGGCTGTGTTTCCTGGCCGGGGACGGTCAGCACGCGCTCGCGGTGGGGACGGGGGCGTCACGTCCCGCGGTCCCCTTGGTGAAGGGCATTGCGGTGGAAGCGCTGACCAGCGACGAATTCATTGAAGCGTTGCGCACGAACCGGGCAACGCTGGATCCCTATCTGCGCGACGGATGCGACCTGCTCGGACGGCGGGAAGACGTCATCTGGCGCCGCATCGACAAGGCTGGCTACACCGTGCGCAAAGGAGTTGGTGTCCCATGAGAGAAGGTTCGGGAAAGATCGCGCGCCTCTGCGCGTCGTGGCGGGATACGCTGACGGATTCGGCCAAATCCGAGCAACACCGCTACGCGGAGGAACTGCTGCGGCTGCTTGGCTGGGACGAACCCGCCGCCGGCACGCCCGGGGAAGCGTCGAAAGAGCTTTGCGCGCGGCCGTATCTGCTGCGCGCGGCCGGCCAGCAGACGCTGGCCGCGTACTTCGTCCTGCCGGGCACGCTCGAGCCGCCGTCAAATGTCGTCGAGCACGGCCTGGATTTCTGTCTGGCCACGCGCATGCTCACCTCGGAGGCGCAAGAGGCGGGATTCGCCTACGCGTTGATCACGGATTTATATCGTTCTTATCTCTATGACTTGCGCACGGACGAACTGCTGTTGTGCGCGGACGAGCCGGAGGACTTCGACCGCGAGTTCGCCGAGGTGCTGCGCCGGACGAGTGTCGAGCGCGGCGCCCTCGAGGAAGTGCGCCGGGAACCGCGCAGCACGACCGCGCGCCGCCTGCGCGAATGGTGTGAACGCTGGACCGCCGTGGTCGCGACGCGCGGCCGCATTGCGCCCGACACGGCCAGCCTCGTCATTGACCGGCTGCTCGTCGTGCGCTATCTGTTCGCGCATAACATCCTGCGGCGCACCAAGTGGCGGCTGGAACAGCGTTTCCAGAAACTCTCCTCACGCGCCGCCAACTCCGACACCGCCGGTCTGAGCCGTGACCTCATGCACCTCTTCCACGACATGTGGTTCGACTGGCGCATTGACCTCTTCGAGCCCGTCCCGGAACTGGACAAGGCGCTCGGCGACGACCACCTCGCCGCGTCGATGCTTTCCGAATTTGCCTTGCTCTCCCGCGGCAAGTTCAGCATCGCGACGATCCTGGAAAGCTTCAACCACGGCGACCCGCGCGAGAAGATGCTCGTGCGCATCGTGCCGGACGTGAATGAGGAGCGCGAGCGCTACCTGTCCAGGCAGACCATCGATACGGCGGACGACGCGCGCATCGAAGTGGACCTGGCGGAAGAAGGATATCGCGCCATCTTCTACTGGTTCGACAAGGTGGTCACCCTGTACGAGCGGCTTGCGGTCGACTTCGACGCCCGCGCCCGCCGCACGCTGCCCGTCACGCAGGACATGGACCTCTTCGCGTGGTCGGAACTGGACGCGGACCGGCCCGGCGCGTGTGCGGACAAGTTCGCGTATGCCTGCGAGAAGGGCCTGCGCGTCTATTTTCGCGGGCCGCGCCAGTTCCGCGTCAGCAGGCTTATGCTTACCCTGCACCTGATCAACCGCTATGACCAGCTTCGCTTGCCCGTGGCGGTATTCCCGAGCATTAAGACCGCCCTCGAGGAGCGGCCCGTCCTGTTGCCCGCTGATCGGATGCTCTGCCGCACCACACCATTCCGTGACGCCAACAAGAATGGGCAGGAGTGTGAGAACTGACCCCGCCGCCCTGCGCGGCAAACCGGCGGACGCACAGCCGTGAAAATCTGCATCCTCAGCGTCCTGCACGAACCGCGCGATAAGCGCGTCTACCAGAAGATCGCGCGCAGCCTGCGCCGCGCGGGGCATGAAGTCGTCTACGCCTGCCCCAGCGACACGTCCCCGCCTTTGAGCGGCGACGGCATCCGCTTCCTGACCATCCCGGTATCGCCCTCGAAGCGATGGCGCCTCGTGGCGCTTGCGCGGCTCGTGCGGCTGGGCCGCCGCGAAAGAGCCGACGTGTATCTCGCCGTCGAACCGGAGTCCTGGGTGGCCGCGATGATCGTCAAGCGCCTGTCCGGCGGCAAGGTGGTATTCGACATGCACGAACACGTGCCCACCGAGTTCGCGAAGTTCTGCCCGCGCTTCCTGCGGGCGTTCATGACGCGCCTTACGGTCCTGCTCATGCGCCTGTTCGCGCGGTATACCGACCACGTGATCCTGACGCGCGAAAGCTTCGAGCTGGAGTGGTCCGGCCTGCGCGTGCCCCGCACGACAATCATCAACACAAACCACTTGCAGCCCATGTGCCCCGGCGTGCCGGAGGAACTGCGCGCGCGCTATGCGCATCGCCCGGCCATCATCCATCAGGGACTGTTCGGCGACGTGCGCGGTTCTTATCAGTTGCTCCAAGCCATGAAGATCCTCGTTCGCGAGGTTCCCGACATCATGTGCATCATCCTGGGCGGCTACGTGTACGGCAGCCTCGACGACTACCGCGCCGCCGTCCGCGACGCCGGCCTCGAAGACCACATGGATATCCTGGGTGTCGTTCCTTACGAAGCCGTGCCCGCCTACATCGCCGTCTCGCGGGTCGGGTTGATCCTCCTGCAGCCGGGACTCGTCAACCACACGCTCGCCATGCCACACAAACTGTTCGATTACATGCGCGAGGGCAAGCCGGTCGTCGCCCCCGGCTTCTCCGTCGAGGTGGCGCGCATCGTCCGCGAGGCTGACGCGGGCCTGCTCGTCGATGTGACGAGGCCGGAGGCTATCGCCGGTGCCGTGCTGCGCCTCCTCCGCGACCCTGAGGAAGCCGCGCGCCTCGGCGCCAATGGCCGCCGCATCGTAGAAACGAAGTACAACTGGGAGCGAGAAGAAGAGCGCCTGCTTGGCGTGTTCTCATCGATCGCTTAGTGGGCTGTCTTACAGACCCGCCGACGTGTTGCCGTGTTTCCTGGGAAGTGCGGCAGCCTGTTACCGCTTTTCTTCGGGCAGCTTGCTGACCGGCGATTTTCTTGTCGCGGTGCAACCTGCGCGAAGCTCAAAACGCAGGCAAACTTGCGCACGCCACGCCTTGACCGTGGTTCTGAAACGGTGCACTCAGGCGGACCGGGAAATAAGGCATGGCCGCGCCCCGCTTCGACGCCGCTGGTAATACCTCAATAGATTACTCCTCGATGACCGCCTCGATTTCGTCTTCCCCCGCGCTTTTCGAGATACGGTCCACGTAGATATGCAGAATGGCGAGGTCCGCCGCGCGAACGCCGGGCACACGGGCGGCCTGCCCGAAGTTGAGAGGCCGGACCTGCTTGAGGCGCTGGCGGCTCTCGTGGGGCAGGCCGGGCACCGCGTCATAGTCGATTTCGTCCGGAATACGGCGGTCCTCTGCCTTGCGGAATCGCTCGACGTCGCGGTCCTGCCGCTGGAAGTAGCCCTCATACTTGACGCGAATCTCGACTTGTTCGGCGGCCGGCGGGTCGATGGGGGCGGGCGGCGGCGCAAAGCGCCAGACGTCCCTGACCGTCACATTGGGCCGGCGCAGCAGTTGCTCCGCGGTCTGGGGGCTCGCAATGGGCGCGCCGCCGCACTCGATCAATAGTCGGTTCAGTTCCTCGCTCGGGCGTATCGGAACATTCCGGAGGCGGGTCATTTCGCGAGCGGCGGCATCTTCCTTCGCTCGAAGCCGGTTCAACACCCCGTCGTTCCCGAAGCCGTACTGGGCAAGCCGCGCATCGGCATTGTCGTGACGCAGGTGGAGCCGGTACTCGGCCCGCGAAGTGAACAGGCGGTACGGCTCAAGCACGCCGCGCGTAACGAGGTCGTCCACCATAACGCCAATGTACGCCTCATGGCGGCCGATGACCAGCGGCGGCTCGCCTCGCAGATAGCGCACCGCGTTCAGGGCCGCGTACAGCCCCTGCCCCGCGGCCTCTTCATAACCGGACGTGCCATTGATTTGCCCCGCATGGAACAGGCCGCGGACGGCCTTCGTTTCCAGGTTGGGCTTGAGTTGCGTGGGCTCGACGAAGTCGTATTCGACGGCGTAGCCCGGGCGCAGGATTTCCGCCTGTTCGAGACCGGTGATCGTGCGCAACATCGCCAGCTGCACGTCTTCCGGAAGGCTCGTCGACAGGCCGTTTACGTACACTTCCGCGGTCTGCAAACCCTCGGGTTCGAGAAAGATATGGTGCCGCGTCCGCTCCCGGAACCGGACCACCTTGTCCTCGATGCTGGGGCAATAGCGCGTGCC
>JAGMZX010000167.1 GCA_018005585.1 Candidatus Hydrogenedentota bacterium
GAATTTGCCCTCCTGATACCCCTCGATCGTCAACCGGCGCGTGTCTTCCAGTTCGGGCAGCACGACGTCGCGCAGACGCACGTATTCGTCGCGGCGCGCCGCCGTCTCAGCGTACGTCATCGTGATGCCGGCGGCGGCATCGGTCCGCGCTTCGCGTTCCCGCGCGGCCGTCTGTTCCAGCCGGTGCGTCTCTGCAAGGATGTTGCCCTGGTTGCGGTCGAACAAGGGCAGGGGCACAGAGACGCCGACCGTAAACGTTACGTCGGAGTCCCGGTCATAGTCCGCGCGTTCGCGTACGAACTCCAGCCCGGAACTGCCGAGCGAGACCGCGCGCGCCTGCTCGTCCGTGGTCTTCCCCCATTCGAGCCCGGCCATGACGGTCAGGTCGGGCGCGCGCTGCGACCGCGCCAGACTCAGCGCCGCCTCGCGCCGGGCCAACTCACTCTGCCAGCGCGCGACATCGGGGTTAGCCCGCGCACGGCCGGCCAATTCCGCGAGCGGCGGCAGGTCCGGCGGCGGACTCAACGCGCCCGCCGCCCGTTCAAAGCGCGCCTCCGCCGAACCCCACATGGCCGCGAGCGCGGCCCGCCGCGCATCGGTTTCCCGCTGGGCCGATGCCAAGTCAATGGCCGCCAGTTCCGTCTCGACCCGGGCCCGACGCAGGTCCAGGGGCGAGACCTGCCCCGCTTCCACCTGCGCGGCAACGGCGCGCTGCACTTCGTATGCGATCCGCTCCAGGTCCCCGGCCAATGCTGCCTTTTCCTGGGCCGCGAGCACTGCCGCGAACCGGCGCGCCGTCTCCGCGAGCACGTCTGCGCGCACCGCCTCGAAATCCCAGCGGGCGACGTCCGTCTCGGCGTGCGCCAGCGCGATGCGGCGGGCCCGTTTCCCGCCCAGTTCGACCCGTTGCGACAGCGCCAGCGTAATCTCCGCACCATCGAGGAACCCGCCCGCGCCCGGAGCGCGCTCCCTGCCCGCGCCCCAAGTCGGCGACAACGTGACGCCGTCCAGGGACAGTCCGCCTGCATAGGAGCGCGTGACGCTGTCCGGCCCGTCGTTGAAACGCAGTCCTTCCGCCTCAATCTCCAATTCCGGATTCGGCCGCAGCCGCGCCTGCAGGGCCAGCGCCTCGGCAACGCGCACTTCCCACGAATACACCGCGAGCCGCGGACTGCCCAACAGCGCGGCGCTCAGCGCCTGGTCCAGCGTCAATACGCCCGCCGGTTCCTCGAATGAGACAGCAGCGGCTGGCGTTTCCGCAGCGTGCGCTATTCCAATCACGAGGGCCAGCGGCAAGAATATAAGGCAAACCATGGATACTTCTCCGGTTCTCCCGAGGGACACTCGGGGAAGGAAACGGGGGTCAGGGAATGGGAACAGGGAACGGGGGGAGTTCAGCAGCGCAGGACGACGGCGCCCACACACGCGGCGAGCAACGCCCGGGCTTCCGGGGCGGCTTCGGGGGAACACAGCGATGGGGACAGCGCCGTTGCGCCGCCGGACAACACGGCGAAAACCGCCGTGCGCATACCCCCGAGCCCATTAACGGGTGTCTTGGACCGCGACGCGTCAAACAAATGCCGCTGAGCGGGGATTGGGATATCCGCGCAGGAATGGCCCTCCGGGTCATCGCAGACCGGGCCTACGGCGCCGTGACCGGCGTTACCGGGCTCGGAACGGCAGGTTTGAGGCGTGCATACGGATTCGAAAGCCACATGGCCACTATGGCAGACACAAAGCACAGCCCCCGCGGCGCCGGGAGGCAGCGAAAGCAGTGCAGCCAGAAAAGCGAGCGCGACTCCGCGCCAGGCACGACGCCGCGCAGACATTCCCGGCTGTTTTTGCATCGCTTCGGCACCCTGAAGGTTTGCACACATACACCAAGGCTGACTATGATGTATTTTCCCAAACGTTTACCCTATTTCGCAAAATTCCCGACACGGCGGCACGTCGGGGAAAAAGGAACCGCAATCCGCGGTTTTCAGGAGAACCTTGAGTGAGACTGCTGGTGGAACGCTCCAACCTCCGGGGCACGGTCGAAATCCCCGGCTCGAAGTCGCACACGATTCGCGCCGTCGCGATCAGCGCTCTCGCGCAGGGCGCAAGCGTGATCCGCCGCCCTCTCGACTCCGCGGACGCGCGCGCGGCCTTTCGCGTTTACCGCGCGCTCGGCGCGGCCATCGAAGACGAGGGCGCATGCTGGCGCGTGTGCGGCACGGGCGGCGCATTGCATGCGCCGGACGACATTATCGACGTGGCGAACTCAGGGACCACGATGAATGTCGCCCTGGGCAGCGCGGCGTTGCTGCGCTCGGGCGCGGCCGTGCTGACCGGCGACGGCCAGGTGAGGCGGCGCCCCAGCGGCGCGCTCGAGGCAGCGCTGAATGACCTCGGGGCCTCGGTGCGCTCGACGCGCGGCAACGGCTGCCCGCCCTTTGTCGTGTCGGGCCGCCTGCGCGGCGGCGAGACGACCATGCAAGCCATGAGCAGCCAGTATGTTACCTCCTTGCTGATTAATGCTCCGCTTGCGGATGGCGATACGCGGCTGCGCGTGCCCGTGCTGCACGAAGCGCCGTACGTGAACATGACGCTGGCGTGGCTGCGCCGCGAGGGCATCCGCGTCGAGCACGCGGATGACCTCCGCGAGTTCCTCATACCCGGCGGCCAGGCCTACCCGGCGCTGGACTGCCGGATACCGGGAGATTTTTCGTCGGCAACATTCTTCCTCGCGGCGGGAGCGCTCCCGGACAATGAGGTAACCGCCTTGGGCCTCGACATGGCCGATCCGCAGGGCGACAAGGCTGTGGTGGACTACCTGCGCGACATGGGCGCCGGGGTGTGCGTCGAGGATGCGGGCATCCGCGTTTCGGCGCGGCGTCTGGAAGGCCGGGAGATAGATTTGAACGCGACGCCGGATGCGCTGCCTATGATGGCGGCGCTCGCGTGCTTCGCCCACGGCGCGACCCGGCTGACAAATGTTCCGCAGGCGCGTTTCAAGGAGACGGACCGGATCACCGTCATGCGCGAGGAGTTGACAAAACTCGGCGCCCGCGTCGAGGAGTTGGAAGACGGTCTCGTCGTGCATGAGAGCGCGCTGCATCCCGCGGAGGTGGACGGCCGCGGCGACCACCGAATTGTCATGGCGCTCGCCATTGCGGGCACCCTGTTGTCCGGCACGACGGTCATTCACGGCTTCGAGGCGGTGAACGTCACGTTCCCGAGTTTCCTGGAATCGCTGAATGCGCTCGGCGCGCGCACGCGCGTGGTAGCGTAACGAGCGGCCGCCGCCGCGTCCGCGCCGCGCCTCGGGGCGGGAATGGGTGGCGGGCCGCGCACGTTTCCCCGTAGTGCCTCGGGGGCGCGCGAACGGCGTACTCGCAACGTTCGAAGGACACGACCACTACCATGAAGATTGTGCTGGCAGGACCCAAAGGCGCTGGCAAGAGCGCGATCGGCGCCGTCTTGTCCGAACGGACGGGATTCCGCACGGTTGAGACGGACCGGATGATCGAAGACCTGCACGAATTGCGCGACGGGCACCGCATGCGCTACCGCGAGATCTTCGCCGAACACGGCGAAACCTTCTTCCGCCAGCTGGAGCGCGACGTGGCCCGGGAATGCGCCGAAAAGGACTGGCACATCGTCATCACGGGCGGGTCGATCATGATGGACCCGGATTCGCGCCGCACGCTGCGCAGTAATGCCCTGGTCGTGTGCCTGACGGCCAACCCCGCCGTGCTCTGGGAACGCGCGACTAAGGACGGCGTGCCGCCCTGGCTCGTGGGGCCGGACGGCAAGCGGAAATACGAGGAGCAGGCCGCGTTTCGCGAAGACGTGCTGCGGCCCTATGCCGATATCGTGGTGGACACGACGGACGGCTCGCCCGAACAGCTCGCCGGGCTCGTGCTGGACCGCATCAGCGAAGAACTCGCGATCCATTGCCGGTCCGCCAACACCTACGGCGAAATCATCCGCGTTACCACCTTCGGCGAAAGCCACGGGCCCGCCATCGGCGCCGTACTCGACGGCGTCCGGCCGGGAATCGAGATTGACGAAGCACTCATTCAGCGCGAACTGGACCGGCGCAAACCCGGCCAGAGCAATCTCGTCACCCGCCGCAAGGAAAGCGACCGGGTCCATATCCTCTCCGGCGTTTTCGAGGGCAAGAGCACCGGCGCGCCCATTTGCATGCTCATCTACAACGAAGACCAGAAATCGCGCAGCTACGACGACATCAGGAATCTGTTCCGGCCCGGTCATGCCGATTTCACGTTCTACCGGAAGTACGGTTTGCGGGATTATCGCGGCGGCGGGCGGTCTTCAGGCCGGGAGACGGCCTGCCGCGTGGCGTGCGGCGCCGTGGCGCGGGAGATTCTGGCAAAGCGCGGCGTGCGTATCGTCGCGCATGCGGTCGAAATCGCCGGGATTCCCGCGGAAACCTGCGACTATAACGCCATCGAGCAGAACCCGGTCCGCTGCGCCGACCCCGCGGCGGCCGAGCGGATGGCGGAGGCCATTCTCGCCGCACGCAAGGACTGCGACTCCGTCGGCGGCATTATCCAGTTAGATATTCTCGGGACGCCGCCGGGTTTGGGCGACCCCGTGTTCGCGAAGCTCGATGCGCGCCTGACCGCGGGCCTGATGACTATCGGCGCGGTCAAGGGCGTCGAGGTCGGGCTGGGGTTCCGGCTCGCGCGCCTGCGCGGCAGCGAATCCAACGACCACATGGACAAGGCCGGGTTCCGCTCCAACAACTGCGGCGGCATCCTCGGCGGCATCAGCACGGGCGAACCCATTATCCTCCGCCTCGTCGTGAAGCCGACGTCGTCCATTGCAAAACAGCAGCACACGCTGGACGAAGAAGGACACGAACAAACCATCGAAGTACACGGCCGCCACGACCCCTGCATCGTGCCCCGGGCCATTCCCGTGGTCGAGAGCATGGCCGCTTTGACCATGCTGGACATCTGGGAAGTGCAGGCGCGATTGCGCCCGGACTGGGCCGCCCAATGGGAGCCGGTCGGGCTGGCGTAATGCCCGGATTGCGTTCCGCGCCGCGCCGCCGTATGATAGGGGCCTGTACAGAGGGAGCGGGGCCATGAGAGCTTTTTCGTGCGAAAGGAGCACGCCATGAACCGGTATTTTGTTGTTGCGTTGGTCTTGTTTGCGGTCTTGGGTGCCGGCGGCTGCCAGACAGCCGGCAGACTGGAGTCGCAGATGGCCGCGGAAGTCGTTCCTCAGCCGCAGGAGCACATTAAGATCGATAATGTCATCCTGATTATCGATGCGTCCGGCTCCATGTATGGCAACGACAAATTCCCGCTGGCGAAGGAGCTGGCGCGTTCCTTCGTGACGGCCATGCCCGCCGGCACGTACACTGCCGCCATGCTCGCCTACGGCGGCGAAACATCCAGCCGCTGGCTCAAGCACAATCCCGGTCTGTTTGACCGGGCCGCCTTTTTGGGCGCCGTCGCCCAGTTATATTGGCTCAAGGGATCCACGCCGCTCGCGACCGTGCTCGAACGCCTGAAACCGGGCCTCGACGCCACGACGGGCAATACGGCGCTGGTCGTCTTCTCGGACGGCAGGACGGACACGACCGCCGTGCTCGATATTTGCACGGAGATTATCAACAGCTATCCGGGCGAAATCTGCATCCACACCGTGCAGTTCGGCGCGGACGAGGCGGGCGGCAAACTGCTCGAGAACATGGCCACCCTGAGCATGTGCGGCACCTTCCGCATGGCGCGGGATATCGCGACGGCCGGCGGCATGCAGCAATTCGTGCACGACGTGTTCCTTGCCCCCGGCGCCGCTGTCAGCACAGCCGGCGCGGGTGGTCTGCTTGGTACGGTCTACTTCAACTTCGACAAGTGCGACATCCGGTCTGACGCGCAGCCTATCCTGGACTCCGCCGCCGCAACGGTGAACGCAAACCCGTGGATGGCGGTATCCGTGGAAGGGCATACGGACGCGCTGGGGCCGGACGCCTACAACCAGCCGCTCTCAGAAAAACGCGCGAACGCCGTGAGCAACGCACTCCAGCAGCGTGGCGTGGCCGCGGACCGCATCCGCGCGCAGGGCTTCGGCGAGTCGCAACCCGCGGCGCCGAACGACACGCGCGAGAACCGGCAGTTGAACCGGCGCGTCGAAATCAAAGCGTTGCCGTAGGCAGGGATTTGGCGTAGTCGAACGCACGGGTGTTCTTCGCGGCAACGCGGGAGCGAGACGTGGCTCGCCCCCACGGCGTGTTTGCGTGCCGAATCACGGCTGATTCCAGCCAGCGTGCGACCGCGGACCAACCGCGGCGCCGCCGGCCGGCGAGCAGTTTTACCGCGCGGCGGCATCCATCCGCACAGAGGCGGAATCCTGCGGAACGTCTTCGGTATATCCCGCCGGGACACGCAGCCAATAGCGGACTTGGCCGCCGTCCCGCTCCCAGCGCAACCAAACCGCATCCTGGCCCGCGGGCACAACACCTTCGCACCACGTCGCCCCAGTCTCCGGAAAGCGCACCTGGACTTTCCCCGCCACGGCATCAACGCGAATGCCCAGCACGTCGCGATAGAGCGACACCGCGGCATGCGACGCGAACCCGTGATTCAGGCTCGCATAAGCGCCGTCATTCTCCCATAGCGTGCCCGTGGTCTCCGCCATTCGCTGGAAATAACCGCATAGTTCCTCCGTGAGCTGCCGGTGCGCGCCGAACCGCGACAGCAGTTCAAGACGGAGAATATTGCCGACGAACATGTTCGCGAAATGCACGTCCAGGTGGGCTTTGCTTTCTTTCCGATGCGGCCCGAACTCGTCACGCAGGACGCGCCAGAGTTCCGGCTGCGATTCCGGCGATGTCACGTCGAAGAAGAACGCGAAATACTGACACACCTCGGATTTGTTGTCCGTCCGCTGCAGCACGCCATCCTTGCGCACGGCGTTGTCGATGAAGAACGCGCCGTCGAAGGATTGTGCGCGGATGGTCTCGCGCAGGCGCCCAGCCTTCTGTTCGAGCTCGGGCAGCTCGTAGAGCCGCGCCGCGGCGGAGAGCGCCGCCGCGTACAGCATGTTGGACGGGTAGTTCACGTCCTGCGTGAAGTCGTTGGCGCGCGACCACTCGACGAACACCCAGCTCTCGAGTTTCTCGAGCAGGCCGTCCGCATTTTCGAACTTCTTGAAATACTCGAACAAGCCAAGAATCTTCGGGCGCAGCGCGTCTATGGTCTCGCGGTCGCCGCTGCGCTCGAGATACGCGCCCGCCTGCGCAACGCACCACAGCGCCCAGTTCGGAATAAACACGCCGTCGTAGTGGTCCGACGGATAGCACATGGGCAACATGCCCTCGGGCAGATGCGCGAAGCGCGGCGGCAGCGCGAAATTCTCGAGGAAATTGCGCTCGACCGTCGTATTGCCGCAGAGCGCAAGCGCGCTCTCAGCCGTGAAATAGGAGTCGCACAGCCACCCGGCGCGCTCGCGCGAGGGGCAATCCATGAAGATATCCACGGCGTTCTGCGCAAAGGTGGCGCGGCCCGCCTCGAAGATGCGGTTGAGCCGCGGGTCCGAGCAGGCGAAGTAGGCGCGCGCGGCTTCCGGGTTTTCATAGGTTCGCAGGCTGATGTCTTCAAGCGCGCATTGGCCCTCCAGCGCGACAAACTTCGCGTAACGAAGCGTGTAGGGCTCGAAACTCTCGAGCGTGTATGCGCCCGGCGCGAGTTCGTACGCCACAATGCTCACCGTGCCGAGCCGCCGCCAATTCACGTCGTTGTCGAGCAGCATTTCGTCGAACAGCACGTAGAGGCGCGTGTTTTCCGCGCAAGCAACGCGGCAGCGCAGGAAACCCGTAAGGTTGCGTCCAAAATCAACGGTCTGAAAACGCATCGCGGATAGCGGCAAGGGCCGTCCCGCGATATAGGGCGCGTCCACGGGTTCCAGGGAAGCGTTGCGCCAGTGCTGCATCTCGATCGAAGGAATGGTCTCGAGCTCCCCTTCGGGATAACCGCCGAGATTCGGGCCGACATCGGTCAGGCTCCGGTCCTTCCAGAGGCGGCCGTCGGTTTCGAAGCGCTCGACCGCCCCGCACGCCACGTGCGCGACCGGCGACAGCACGTCAAAACGCGGATAGGGCACGCGGCGGGGCAGCAGCGCCTTTGCCGGGGTCTCGGTCAGCGCCACCTGTGTCAAAGCAACAGAGGCGTCACTGCGCCACCGGTCAAAGCCGGGCGCGAGCCGGTACACCTCCGAGAAGGGACGCTGGAAGCTGAATCGCTGGACCTTTTGCACCCGCTCCCCGCACAGCAACGCGGAGAACCCGCCGTCATTCGCCGCCGTGGCCGCAAGCACCTGTTCACCGGCCGCGACTTCCGCCTGCAGGAAGGAAGGTTGATCGAGCAGGTAGTAGCTGTTTGCGTTGTAACCCGCGGCCTCGATGGCGACCACGTTTTCGCCCGGTTGCAGCAGCGGCGTGATGTCCCATGCATCGACGCGGTAGTAACCGTGCCCGGCGCGGGCGGGGCCGTGCCCCGCGAAGACGCCGTTCACGAATGCGCGGTAAATGGGGGATGCGGTCACGCGCAACACGACGGAAGCGTCGCCGGGCGCGTCGAAAACGGCCCTGAAACCCACCGTGAGGTTCTTTTCCGTCTCGCGGCCCTCCGGCCAGACGGGGCGGGCGTTCAGAAAGGCGTCGGCGGGCGCCGCCGCGACGGCGCACAACATCACGCAACACGTGGTCAACATACGAATTACTCCTCCTTCTTTCCCCTCGCGCATTATGACCGTTGCGAACCTTCGAACACCACCGCATGAATACCCCGGCGCCGCACGTCGTCCAGTCAGCCGAGAGAGAACAGGTCACTTGACTCCGGCCGTGCCCGCGCCCGTTCGCCTGTGACGACGCGAGGAGAGGAAAGGAGCGCGCCAAGATGCGATACCTGACAAGACCTATGCCAACCATGCCCTCGGGATGGAGCCTTGCCTTGACAGCCCTGGTGCTGCTGGGCGCGACGGCTACGGCCATCGCCGCTCCGCGCGACGAAAGCACGCTGCGCCCCGCCACGTTCCGGGGCGCCGATGCCAAGTCGGCGGGCAAGACCGTTGCCCCCAACATCGACGGCGCGGTTCGCGGCGCGGCCGAAGATAGCGCCGTGCCGCGCAGGCGCGCGGCGCACGATGCGGATGCGGCGAAAGACTTCTCCGGCAGCGATTTCCTGATTACGGATGATCCGCGCCACGTAACGGGCGCGGAAATGGCGGCGGGCGCGGCGGGTTACGTCATGGCGGCGGAATGGGAATGGTCGCCGGAAGATCGCGACATCGTGGCGGTCGTAGTCCCTCTCGACCCGGAAGCGCCGCTCATCGGCGTCTCCGTGGACACCGCCACCGCCGACAGTTTTGCGCCGGACATCGCTTATGCGCCGGACCTTGGCGTGTTCCTGATCGTGTGGGAGGACTTTGAAGGGCAGAACAGCAATATTTACGGCGCGTTGGTTTCGGAGACAGGCGAAAATCTCAGCGAGTCGTTTCTAATCGCGGGATTGAACGACGAGGAGTTCGCGCCCGCGGTGACCTATACCGGCTTCGGCGATTTCGTTGTCTTCTTCGGCGCCGCGGAAGACTACTCCCTGGTCACCGGCTACATTCAGCTTTACTCCATACGCGTGAACCTCGACGGTGAGGCAATCAACCTCGGCGCGGAATCCCTGGTTGCGGACCTCGCCGCGTTCCCCGACGCCGTGCGCATCAACGACGACCGCGCGCTCGTGACCTATCAGGTGCTCTACGCGGACAACACCGGCCCCGTCGACGACTGGGACTGGGACGTCTACGCCTCGACCGTTGCATGGGACGGCGCGCCAGAGGCGGAACGGATGATCACCGGCACGCCGGAGCCGGAAACGGACCCGAGCGTTGCCTACAACCCGGTCGACGGCATCGCGCTGGCCGTCTGGGAAAGCGCGCAGAGCGCGAGCGACCGCGACCTGGCCGCGGGTGCCCTGCCGGTCAGCGCGTCGGGCGCCATGCAAACGCCCACAGCCTACATCGCCTACGACTCGAACACCTTCGACGTCGAGCCCGATGTCGCGTGGGACGACTATTTCGAAGTGTTCCTGGCCACGTGGCGGCACGATTACAGCAACGTGGACGGCGACATCCTGACGATGGAGTTCTCCTACGACGGCTTGCCGGCCGGTGACGCCCTCGCCGCCATCAGCACGGACGCGGACCAACTGCACCCGACTGTGGCCGCGCTGGACGGCTGGTTCCTGGTCGTGTGGCAGGAACTCATCGCGGGCGTATTCAATCTCGTGGGTCGCTTCTATGAGCATGGCGCCGCGTGCACGCCCCCGGCCGCGCCCGCGTCGCTCCAAGCCACGCCCGGCGGCAGCACCGGCCAGATTCGCCTGACGTGGGCCGCGTCTGGCGGCGCGGCCGAATATCGCGTCTATTACGGCGGCGCGCCGGGCACGCCCGCTTCGGGCGCATCCGTAGGCAATGTAACGACGATCATGGTCTCCGGCCTGACGCCGAACTCGGACTACTGCTTCGAGGTGACGGCCGTTAACGCCTGCGGCGAGAGCGGCGCATCGCCGGAAAGCTGCGCGCGCACGCCCGATGACGAAGAGCCGCCCCCCGGTCCCGGACGTATCCTGAGCATTCCGGAGAACATCGCGCCCGCGAACAACCGCATCGAGGTCCCGGTGCAGGTCGACAACGCGAGCGGCGTGCTGAGTTTCCGCGTGGCGGTCTGCTATCCAGGCGAGTTGAGTTTCGTGAGCGCGCAGGCCGGTTCGCTGACCGCCGGCTGGAGTCTCGTGCCCAACAACGAGGGCGGCATGGTCGTCGTGAGCGGCAGCGGCACTGCGGCATTGTCGGGCAGCGGCTCGCTCGTGCGCCTGACTTTCTCGCTGCCGAGCGGAGGCACGGGCGGCAGCCTCAGCTTCTGCCGGCCGGACCTTTTGAAACTGAACGACGGCCAAATCGCCTTGGGCACGCCCGACGGCGGCTCGTACCTGCCGAATGCGCCGCAGTACCGGTGGGGCGACCTCGCGAACGCGGCCGGCGACCAGCCCGGCATCGCCTGCGACGGTATCGCGGGCGGTCTCGACGCCGCGTTGATGCTGCGTTGGGACGTGGCGCTGCTGAACGCGCTGCGCGGCTGCCCCGATAACGTGCTGTACACGCGCCCGAATGTCCCGCCCGGCGCCGACCTGAACGGCGACGGTATTCTGGGCGGGCTGGACGCGTCGCTCGCGTTGCGTTATGACGTGGGCCTGATCGACTGTTTCCCGGCGGATACCAACTGCAACGGCACGGGTCCCGGCAAGGCACATGCCCTTGATGCGGGTGGCCTGCGCACGCTTTCAATAGAGCAGAACTTGACGCTCCCTGCGGCGGGCGCCGCGTGGACCGTTCCCGTCCGGATCAACAACGCCGACGGCGTTTACAGCTATCGCGTGCAGATCGAGTTCCCGGCGAATCGTCTTGAATTCGTGCAGGCGCAGAACACCGCAATGACCAACGGGTGGCTCGGCCCCATCGCGAATGCCGGCAGCGGCGTGGTCACCGTCTCCGCGTCCGGCGCGACTGCGGCCACGGGCGGCGGCGTGTTGCTGAATCTCGTGTTTACCGTCAAGGCCGGGTCCACGGGCGGCGCTCTGCATTTCGGGTCGCTCACGCGTCTGAACGACGGCGCCGTCGATACCGCCACGGTGGACGGGTCGTTCACGGTCCCGCAGCAAGAGGGCGCACGGCTCGAAGTGACGCCCGACCCGGCGGGCGGCTACGACTTCGGCGCTTGGTCCGTGGGCGAAACGCCGGAAACACTGTTCACCGTGCGCAACGCGGGCGGCGGCGTGCTGACCGGCTCGGCCAGCGTCACCGGCGCGGCGTTTTCCATGGCTGGCGCGTCCAGTTATTCGCTGGCGGCCGGACAGAGCATGCAGGTACGCGTACGGTTTGCCCCGCAGGAAGCGCAGGACTATACGGGCTCCGTCACCTTCACCGGCGGCGATGGCCCGGTCATCATCGACCTCTACGGGTCCGCCACGCCCCTGCCCGTATTCAGTTGCGGCGCGGCGGCGGGTTCGGCCGCTTCCGGCTGGGGCGACGTTGCCATCCTCGCGGGAACAGCGCTTGCTTTGGC
>JAGMZX010000168.1:0-2373 GCA_018005585.1 Candidatus Hydrogenedentota bacterium
GGGGCATCCGGGTCCCGGGCGCAAGCCGCCGCGAGTATGCTATTCTCTGCGCCCGGCTGGTGCGGGCCTCGTGAACGAGGCGCGGCCCGGCATGACCCGAAAGAATGCCTTATGACCGAAGAACAGCATCATTCCACGGAAGAGGATCTGCGGCAGCAACGGCTCGCGAAGCTTGAACGCATCCGCGCGCGGGGCGAGGAGCCGTATAAGTATGTCTTCGCGCGCTCGCAAGCGATCGGCGACGCGCGGACGCAATTCGAGGCCGCGGAACCGGCAGGCACGCCGGAAAAGCCCGCGCAGATCGCCGCGGCGCTGGCCGGGCGCATAGTCTCGCGGCGCGGGCAGGGCAAGAGCACCTTCGCGGACATCCGCGATGAAACGGGCAAGATCCAGGTGTTTTTTGGGCAGAGACAGGTGGGCGAGGCCGCCTATGAGGCGCTGAAGGACCTGGACATCGGCGATTTCATCGGCGTGCACGGCAAGGTGTGCCGCACCCACCGCGGTGAAATCACCCTGTTCGCGGACCGGTACGAAATCCTCACGAAATCGCTGCGCGCGCTGCCGGAGAAGTACCACGGGCTCACCGACGTCGAGACACGCTACCGGCAACGGTACCTGGACCTCGTGGCAAACCCGGAAGTGCTCGACCGGTTCCGCATCCGGGCGCGGGTGATCGCTCTCATGCGCCAATGGCTCGGGGAACGCGGCTTTCTCGAAGTCGAGACGCCCATGCTGCACCCGATTCCGGGCGGCGCAACGGCGCGGCCGTTCATCACGCACCACAATACCTATGATGCCGATTTGTATCTCCGGATTGCGCCGGAATTGTATCTGAAGCGGCTGATTGTCGGCGGTTTCGAGCACGTGTTTGAGGTCAACCGCTGTTTCCGCAATGAGGGCGTCGACACGCGGCACAATCCCGAATTCACGATGATGGAGCTGTACGAGGCGTATCAGGATTATCTCGGCCTCATGGACGAAACGGAGGAGATGCTGGTCCACATCATCAGGAACCTGACGGGGGCCACAACGTTCTCGTACCAGGGCGAAACCATCCACGCGGAGCGGCCCTGGCGGCGCATGACGCTCTTTGACGCCATCCGCGAGTACGCGGGCATCGACCTGGAGGCTACGCGCGACCGCGACGAAGCGGCGCGCCTGGCCGCGTCCGCAGGGGTCGAAATCACGCCGGACATGGGCTACGGCCGGATCGTGGACGAGGTGATGTCCGCGAAGGTCAAGCCGCATCTCGTGCAGCCGGTGTTCCTTTACGACTACCCCATCGAGTTGTCGCCGCTGGCGAAGAAAAAGCGGGATAACCCCGCGCTGACAGAGCGGTTTCAACCGTTCATCGCCCGGCTCGAAGTCGGCAACGCGTTTTCCGAACTCAATGACCCGATCGACCAGCGGGCGCGCTTCCTGGAGCAGGTCCGCCTGCGCGAGGCGGGCGACGACGAAGCGCAGTATCTCGATGAAGATTACATCACCGCGCTGGAGACCGGCATGCCGCCCTGCGCCGGTCTCGGCATCGGCATCGACCGGCTCGTGATGCTGCTTACCGATTCCGCGTCAATACGCGAAGTGATCCTGTTTCCGTTGTTGCGGCCCGGCCGTTGATTTTCGCGATGGGCCCCGCCCGAAATGAGGTCGTATTATGACCGCCTTGGACTATAGCCTCTGCGCCGCCTACCTGGCTTTTGTGGTGCTGATGGGTGTCGTCTTTTTCCGGGGCCAGCGCAGCCCGCGTGAATACTTCCTGGCCGGGCGCGACGTGGGGTGGGTGGCCGTGGGCATCTCGCTGATGGCGACACTGGCCAGCAGCATCGGGTTTATCGGCGCGCCTGCCGCCGCGCAAGATTCGGGCGTGCTCCTGCTCTGGAGCCTGCTTGCCTTTCCCATTGTCTATCCCGTCGTGACCCGCGTGTTCATTCCGCTGTTTCGCGGCATGAACGCCTACACGGCTTACGAGTATCTCGAGAAGCGCTTCGACCTGCGCGTGCGCCTGTTCGCCAGCGCCCTCTTCATCTTCTGGCGCGTCACTTGGATGGCCGTTACGTTGTACGTGCCCGCGCTCGTGCTGCACGTGGTCAGCGGCGAGACCGTCCCCGTTTACGCCGGCGTCATCGTGCTCGGCGTCGTGACCGTGGCCTACACCACGCTCGGAGGCATTCGCGCCGTCATGTGGACCGACGTGGCCCAGTTCATCGTCATGTTCGGGGGCATCGGCGCCGCGCTCGTCCTCACGGTCGGGGCCGTCCCCGGCGGCATTGCCGGCGTGTGGCAGACACTCCTTGACGGCGGCAAACTGCGTCTGACCGCCGCGATGCCCGGCTGGAATGAAGCCGGATTGCTGGAGAAACTGCGCCTCTACGC
>JAGMZX010000168.1:2473-12078 GCA_018005585.1 Candidatus Hydrogenedentota bacterium
TCGGGGCCGTCCCCGGCGGCATTGCCGGCGTGTGGCAGACACTCCTTGACGGCGGCAAACTGCGTCTGACCGCCGCGATGCCCGGCTGGAATGAAGCCGGATTGCTGGAGAAACTGCGCCTCTACGCCTATACGGATTTCACCGTGTTGGCAATTATCGTGGGCTTTACGCTCGATAAATTCGGCAATTACTGCGCCGACCAGGTGCTCGTTCAACGGTATCTGGCCGCGCGGTCGCTCGAAAGCGCGACTCGGGGCTTCCTGCTGAACTGCTTCACTTTTTCCATCTACTTCACGTTGATGACGTTTGTGGGATTGGCCCTGTTCGCGTTCCGCCAGCACACGGCGTTGCCTCCCGGGCTCAAGCCGGACGCCCTATTCCCCTATTTCATCGCGCATTATCTGCCGCCGGGCGCGGCGGGGCTGCTTCTGAGCGCCATTATGGCCGCGGCGATGTCCAGCCTCGATTCCGGCGTCAATTCGTGCATTGCCGCGATTACAAACGATTTCTACCATCGCTTGTGGCGAGGTCATGCGAGCCTCGAAAGCACGCAGGCCGACCCCGAGGCAAACGCGGCGCGCATGCGTCTGGCGCGTCTGAGTACCGTGGGACTGGGCGTGCTTGTCATTGCGCTGGGCTGTGTCGTGGGCCACTTGGGCGACGTGTTTGAATTGGCGCTGAAGTTGATAAACGGATTCATCGGCCCGCTGTTCGGCGTGTTTCTGCTGGCTGTTTTTACGCGGCGCAGCCGGGCCGGCTGCGTGTTCTGGGGCATGCTGGCCGGGTGCCTGGTCACCGGCGTAAGCATCCTCGCGGAGCCCCTGGCGCTTGGCCTGGCGGCGCGCGGCCTGGACACGTCCGCGAGCATCATGCGCCTCTTTGACATCGGGTTCCTCTGGACCAGCGCGCTGGGACTGTTGGTCACGCTTGCGGGCAGCTACACGTTAAGTCTGGTCCTTCCCGGCGAAAACCACGAACCGGAACGCCACGGGCCGTAACCGGCTCCCGTTTCCATGCAGGGATGCGTGTTTCCGGCAAACACGATTGAAAAGGGTCGAATCCGGCGCTAGAATGCCGCACGAGTGTGCGCCGTATAAGTACCGGGGGAAAGACACCCGGAGTCCATAACCCGAGAAGGAGAAGGTTCCATGGCAAAGCTGGCCATTAACGGCGGCGCGCCGGTGCGCGCGCCGGGTGGAAAGTTGGCTGCGTGGCCGATAAGCGACCCGGTGGACGCCGCGCTCGTCGCGCGGATTACGAAGTCGAACCGGTGGTCGTTCGATGGCAAGTACGAGTGGGAATTCGCGGAGAAGTTCACGAAATACCAGACGGCAAAGTACGGTCTTTGCTGCGCGAATGGCACGGTCGGCATCCAGATCGCTCTGGAGGCGCTCAATATCGGCGCGTATGACGAGGTGATCGTGCCCGGCATCACGTGGCAGGCGACGGCGTCGGCCTGTCTCGACGTGAACGCCATCCCGGTATTGACGGATGTCGAGCCGGAGACGTGGTGCCTGGACCTGAAGCAGGTCGAGGCGAATATCACGCCACGCACGAAGGCGGTCATCGTGGTGCACCTGTACGGCAGCACGTGCGACATCGACGGGCTGGTCCGCCTCTGCAAGAAACACCACCTGTACTTGATCGAGGACTGCGCGCATCAGCATGGCACGTTTTGGAAGGGCAAAGGCGTGGGCTCCTTCGGCGACGTCAGTTCCTGGAGCTTCCAGGAGTCCAAGGTCCTGTCTTCCGGCGAAGGCGGCTTCAACATGTGCAAGACGAAAGAGCTGTTCGAGAAGATCTATTCGCTGCGCAATTGCGGCCGGCCCTATCCCGCATGCCCGCCCGTGTTCGGACTGAAAAAGCCGTCCGCCATGGAGACCGCATTGCACTCGGGCAATTACCGGCTGACGGAATGGCAGGCGGCCCTGTTGCTCGGCGGCCTGCGCCGCATGGACAGGCAGGTGAAGTTGCGCGACAAGAACGCCGTTTATCTCAACAGTCTGCTCGCGGAAATACCCGGCGTGTCGCCCATGGGCCGCCGCCCGCAAATCACGCAACAGAGCTACTTCAATTTCGCGTTCCAGATCGACCCGAAAGAACTGGGCGTGAGCAACCACGTCTTCTGCGCCGCGCTCAACGCGGAGTTGAGCATGAGCGACGCCTTCGAGCCGCCCTATGAGCCGCTGAACAAATGCGGCTTGTACAAGCCGCTGACAAAGGCGCGCTACCACATCAGCAAGCAGTTCATGAAGGCCATCGAACCCGGGCGGTTCAAACTCCCCGCCTGCGAGGACGCTCATTTCCGGTCCGGTGTCTGCATCCATCATGTCATGCTCATGAACACGAAGAAGGAAATGGACCAGATCGCGGAAGCGGTATCCAAGGTCGTTGCGAACAAGGCCGAATTGAAGCACGTGAAGGGTGGTTCGGGCCGCAAGTACCGCCCGCTGGCGATCTAACCCGCGCAAGCGCGGACGAGAGACCATGAACGGAATGTTGCCGCTGGCCGCCGCTGTATTCGCGGCGGCCACGTCTGACCCGGCGCTGTTTGGCCGGTACGCGGACCGTACGGCTTTGTGGCAACCCGTTGGCGAAAACCTGCTGTATGGTTTCCGCAACATGTACAACCTCCACACCCTCGAAACCCCGGAAGACGCGGCCTACCCGTTCAAGGGCTGGTTCTTTGGCTGGATACTCGAAGACTGTAATCCGGGCTATCCCGGCTGCGACACCATCTGCGCCGCACGCGCCGCGAACCTCGCGGGCCCCTGGGAAGTCTACGCGGGCGAAGCAGACGGCGCGCCGTACTGGGACGCGGCTATGAATCCGTCCACGTGGGTCCCCGTGGTCACGGGCGGCGACCGGTATTACAACAACTGGCACAACGGCGACCCGTCCGTGGTCCGTGTCGGCGACACCTTCTACTTGGCTTACAGCGCCACGGGGTTCAACCTGGACGGCATCCCCTACGGCCAGCCGGGCGACACTGATTCGGATATCAGTTGCATCATGGGCGCTGCTTCGGCTGACGGCCTGCACTGGCGCCTGTCGGACGCGCCAATCCTCGTGGATAAGGCGAATATCGGTCAGGCGCCCGCCGAGCCGGGCGGTTACCAGCATCCCACGGGGCTGTACCACCGGCCTTCGCTCCTGCATGAAGACGGACGCTTCAGACTATGGTTCGACTCCAGTGTCCATGGCAAACCCTGCATGATGCTCTATGCGGAGAACACGGGCGACTTCATGAACCCCGCGGATTGGCGGATTCTCCGCGGCATGGACAACCCGTGCATCTATGAGTTTCCGAACCCGGACGTGGTGCGCGCCGGGAACGTCTATTTCGCCTATGCCGACCCGGGCGGACATCCCGGAGACGAATGGACCCGCCGCAAGACGACCGAGGCGGCTTCGACCAATGGTCTAGACTGGGTCATGCTCGGCTATATGAACGCCGACGCGGACGTGCAGGCCAATCACGTGCCCGAAGCCCTCGTGCGCGTGGAAGACGGCAAGACGTGGATCTACCTGGCCTATGCGGGCCAGAGGATGAGCGATTTCCGCTACGAATGCATCCGGATGAAGCGCCGCGAGGTGACGCGCGCCGAATGGTCGCGCATCGAGGCGCTGTGCGCCGCCTTGCCTGCGGGTCCACTACAGTTCGAGGCCCGGCCCGCAACGCCGTAATCGCCGGCGATACGATATACTGCAGTTCATGTTCTCACGCCGTTCCCCTGGATGTCCGGTATGAATGACGAACAGCCAGCGCCGCCAGCAGCGATTCCTGCGGTCTTGTTCCGCGGCCTGACGGTGCGACGCATTCTCACGGCAGCAGCGTTCGCGTTGTTGATGGCGCTCACCTACGCGCCCTTGGCGGGCGTCGGGTTCACGGACCATGACAGCATGGATACGGCATTGCACGTCTGGAAAGGACCGCGCGCTTACTTCGATTGGGTATGGCAACTCGCCGTCTATCATGGCCGCTGGCACTACCTGTACTCGTATCTCTTTGCAGCCGCGCCATTCCTTCTCGCCAGTTTCGCGTACTACAAGACGGTAGTCTATTCCTCGCTCGCGATGAACGCGCTGCTCTTCTATTGCGTGGTCCGAGAAACCACGCGGTCGCGTGAATTCGCCGGCCTGACTCTCGCGGCGTTTCTCATCAGCCTGCAAATCACGACGAACCACTGTCTGTTGACCGGCTACTTTGTGTCCTTCCATGTGTGCGCCGCCTTCGTCATGCTTTCATTCCTGCTGCTGGTGCGCTACTGCCGCGCGGGCGGCGCGCCGCGGCTCTGGGGCAGCGCGGCTTTCTTTGCGCTGGCGCTGCCGTTTCACGAGACGGTGCTGCTGTACCTCGCGTTACTTGGCCTGACGGTCCTCGCGCATGGGCGTGCGTACAATTGGGGCCTTGGCCGGATTACGAAGACCCTGCTGCCGCACGCGGCATGGGCCGCGGCATTCGTGGTCTCTTCCATGGTGTTCCGCCGGATGCATCCTTCGGAGTATGTGGGGAACGACTTTCAGTGGGCGCGGTTTTCCCTGTCCGCGTATGTGCAGACGTGGATCACCTACACCATGTCCGCCTATCCCGGCTATTTCACGCTGGCCGATGCCGAATATGCCAAGCTATTCGACCACTTCCAGCACGGACTCCACACGCAGGCGGGCACGTGGACCACGCTCCTGGTTAACATGCGTCCCGCGTGGGTGCTTCGGGCGGCTTTGACGTTCGGGCTCGCCGTTGTGCTGCTGTTTCGGTGCGAAAGTCTGACCCGGAAGCGGTTCCCGCTCATTGCCGGGGCAGGCCTGGCGCTCCTGTTGATCCCGCACGGCGTGATCAGCTTGAGCCGCCACTACGAGAACCTGGCGCTGAAGGGCGAGCGCGTCTCGACGCACATGTCCTATCTGTGCGCATTCGGTGTGGCGCTGTTGCTTGCCCTGGCTCTGGCTGTAATCGTCCGGGCGACGCCGCTCCGACGCTCCGCATGGACACGCGGATTCACGTGCGCGTGCGCGGGGCTAATGGCCGCCGCCATCAGCCTCTGCACCAGCTACTCGAATCACTTCGTCGCACTGTCGCAGCGCGCACAGACACAGAAGTGGCAGTTGATGAACAAATTCCTCGCTTCCCCGACTTTTGACGCGATTCCCGAGGAGGCCTGCCTGATAGCGCCTTCTTTGTGGGAGCCCTCCTTTAATGTGTACTACAGCCTCAAGGATTTTTCCGGCAGTCACTTGATTCCGGCGACCGCGGACACGCCCAACTACTGGGAGGCCTACTGCACGGTCAAGACGGGCAAACACCTGGATATCGCGGGTGACCGAAAGGAATTGGAGGCGTTGTTCGACAATGCCGACCTGCCGCGGCGCGCGGGCCTACTGACGTACCAGGAGAATCCCAACACCTTTTCGGCACACCTTGTGGTGATTCCTCCGCGAGCCGATGCAAACACTCCCGGCGGCGCAACGGTCGTTTTTCGCTCGTATTTCGGGGACGCTTGCGCCGCCGGCCGGGTGGATTGAAGCGTCTCCCGCAAACGGGTAGTGTGGTGCCGCGCGCGGCGGAAGGCACATCGCGCGCGTGACCGGCGAGAGGACGGGAAAGCACATGAAGCGGAATCTGGCGGCATTGACCGAGAAGGTTTTTGACCTCGTTATCGTGGGCGGAGGCATCACGGGCGCGTGCATTGCGCGAGACGCCGCGATGCGCGGGCTGTCGGTGGCGCTGCTGGACAAGGCTGACTTCGCCAGCGCGACCTCGTCCGCCTCGTCGAAGCTTATCCACGGGGGACTGCGGTATCTGCAGAACTTCGAGATCGGGCTGGTGCGCGAATCGCTGCGCGAGCGACGCATCTGGTCCCATATCGCGCCGCACATGGTGTATCCGTTGACGTTTCTCATGCCGACAACGGGCAGGAAACGCATTCGCGGCCGCATCAAACTGGCCGTAGGTCTCATGGCCTACGACTGGCTTGCGTATGACCGTAATCGCTTGGAGGACCCGGAAAAGGCCATCCCTTCTCACAAGCACTTGAGCCGCGAGGAGGTCATTGCGCTCGAACCGGACCTCGAGTCGGAAGACCTCTCGGGCGCGATGATGTTCCACGACTATCAGATGTACTCGCCGGAACGGCTCGCGGTCGAGTGCATCCAGAGCGCCGCGGCCCTGGGCGCCTGCGTCGCGAATTATGCCGAGGTAGTGCAGTTCCTGCGCGAAGAAGACCGCATCGCCGGCGTGCGCGCGCGGGACCATGCCTCCGGCATCGGCGACTTTGTCGTGCATGGCCGCATGACGGTAAACGCCGCGGGCCCGTGGGCGGATATTCTCATGGCCACGCTGTCGGACGGTCATCAGGGCCGGCAACTGATCCGCTCGAAAGGCATCCACATCCTGACCCGGCCGCTGACGCACGGCAACGCGATCGCCGTGCCTTTCGACGGCGGTCATTTCTTTATCCTGCCGTGGCGCGGCCATTCGCTCATCGGCACGACGGACACTATCTTCAAGGGCGATCCCGACGCCTTCCACGTCACCGAGAAGGATATCCTCGAATTCATCGACATCATCAACAAGGGTTATCCGGCGGCGAAACTGAAACGGGATGACGTGCTCCATTTCTACGGCGGCCTGCGCCCGATCGTGGACACGGGCGCGCCCGAAGAGGACACGGAGGATGACGAGGGCCCGGACAGCTACAACGCGAGCCGGGCGGCGGAAGTCTACGACCACGAGGCACAGGAGCATATTCGCGGCATCATAACCGCCATCGGCGGCAAATGGACCACCGCGCGCAGCGTGGCCGAGCAGGTGGTCAGTCTGACCACGCAGAAGCTCGGCCTGCCCGAGACGCCCTGCGTCACTGCCACCACGCCTACCTATGGCGGCGACGTCGGCCTCTACGGGCCATTCGTGGAGACCGTCATCGCGCGGTATCCGGCCTTGCCGCCGGAAACAGCCGAGAACCTGGCCCGCAATTATGGCAGCCGCCTGCCGGACGTCGTCGCGCTGCTCGATGCCGAGCCTGCCCTCGCCGAGCGGCTCTGTCAGCGGTTTCCCGACATCGCGGCCGAAGTGGTGTACGCTGTCCGCGAGGAAATGGCGCTCACACTCGAGGATGTGCTCTTCCGCAGAACCGGCCTGGGCACGCTCGGCTCGCCGGGCGACGAGGCCATCGGCAAGGTCGCCGACATCATGAGCCGCGAACTGGGTTGGAGCAAGACCGGGCGCACGGCGCAAATCGAGCGCGCCGCGGCCCGGTTCCTGCCGTCGTCGCGCACGCGCGCCATCGTGAACCCGCACTCGATGGGCGACCGCACCGGCGCGAACTGGCCCACAACGCTGGCCAAGCTCACCACCGTGCTCGGGCCGGTGGACTACGTGTTCACCGACGGGCCGATGGCGGCCAAACACCTGACGCGGCAGGCCTTGAAGGACGGCGTGGACCAGATCATCGCCGTAGGCGGCGACGGTACCGTGAACGAGGTCGTGAACGGTTTCTTCGAGAAAGGGGAACTCATCAATCCCGACGCGGTGCTCGCGGTGATCGCCAGCGGCACCGGCGGCGATTTCCGGCGCACGTTCTTGCTGCCCGAGAGCGTCGACGCGCAGATAGCCCGCTTCGCTCAGGGCGAGATCCGGCGCATCGACGTGGGCAAGCTCACGTACCGCGACGACTCCACGGGCGAGGAGATGGTGCGCTACTTTGACAACATAGCAAGTTTCGGCCTGAGCGGCGAGGCGGACCGCGTGGTGAACCGGCTCGGCCTCTCCAAACGGCTCGGCGGCAGGCTCGCGTTTCAGTGGGGTATGTTCAAGGCCATGTTCACCTACCGGCGTCAGCGCGTGCGCCTTCGGGTGGACGAGGCCTTCGATCAGGTCGTCAACATCACCACCGTCGCGGTAGCGAACGGCAAGTACTTCGGCGGCGGCATGAAAGTCGCTCCGAACGCACAGCCGGACGACGGCCTCTTTGACGTGATCATCATCGCGGATGTCGGGCCGGTCGAACTGCTTGTCAAATCGCGGTCCGTCTACAAAGGCAAGCACCTGCGCTACAACAAGGTCACGGCCCTGCGCGGACGCAAGATCACCGCCTTGCCGGTAAGAGGCGCGGCGCCGGTCCTGCTCGACGTGGACGGAGAAGCCCCGGGCCGCCTGCCCGCGACCTTCGAAATCCTGCCCAAGGCTATCTGCCTGCGGTGTTAGCGGACTTCAGCAGGCCCGCCAATCGTGTCCCCTTGTGATTGCCGCCGCTGGAAAGGCTTCCCGCCTCTACGACCCGAGAATCCTGGACGCCGCCTCAGTGCCACGCTCTCTGGTCTGCCCGCGCGCCAGTTGCTTGAAATGTGGACCCCGTCGCGGGCAGGTCAACCGGCGCGCTTGTCTGCTTCCGCCCCATCCGGGACCGCAATGATGATACGCTCGTCATGCGACGGGGCGACGCGGTGTCCTGGCGGAACAACAAGACAATGCTCTTCGTCCCAGTTGCCGTCGAGAAAATCGACAACAAGGCGAGCGTCGCCCCGCAGGATATCACAATTCCAATGCAGCCATTCCGCGCATGCGCGGGTGTACGCCTGATACCGTTCCGAGTCGCCAAAACCGAGATCGACGTAGGCTGCATTGTTGTACGTCTTGAACCAGCCTTGTTCGGTCTGCATCAGGTATTCGGCGTTCTCCTCGCCGTACATTTCCGCGTACTCGCGGTAAAGCCGCTCATACCGTTCGCGGCCAGGCTGCGTAGTCGTGTCAATCCAGCCCGGGCTGTACCAATACGTGCCCGGGTGCGCGTCAAAGTACTCGCGGTACCGTTCCTTCGAGCCCAGCAGGAATGTGATGCAGTCGTGGCCGCGCATGATGACGAGAGGCTTGTCGCGGGCCACTACGCCGACGATTCCATTGCTGCACAGACCGTATCCGACCAGCACCGCCTCGCAGCGGCCCGGAGTCTCGTCGATAGCCGCCTGCAAGGACGTACGCAGAACGTCCGGCGTATTGTGCAATCCCTGTTCCAGAAAACGGAACTCGAATACGTTTCGCGACAGTGCCGCGAAATGGCACAGTTCACGCCAGAGCACATGGCAACTGACCACGTACAACCGTTGCGGTGTGCATGGATCAGAATCATCAACGCGCATGAGACCTTCCTGCGTTTTCTGCGTGGTGTCAGCGGTTTGGCCGCGCGCTAACCCTTCTTCGCGGGGCTGTGAATTGAAATGAATATGATGGTCTGCCGGGGCGGCGGAATCCTTCCTCGCACCGCTGCTTCTTGAACCTGCGGCGAGAAAAGGGCGGCCAGCCCGTTCGGACCGGCCGCCCCGCAAGCATTGCGGACCATGCAGCTCGTTACGCGCCTATGCCAGGCCAGGGCAGAAGCCGTCTTCCGTCCCATCTTCCGGACAATAGTGGTAGCCGCCGCTGTTGTAGAACTGGATTACGCGCAACAGCTCCGTCAGCTTGATCTGCCAGTCCGGTCCGCTCGGCGAATAGTCGCTGTCATGAGGACAGCAGGCCGTATTCGCACCCGGTCCGGGCACGTAACCGTCTTCCGTGCTGCCGGGGTCGTCGGCGCAATGGAAGCCGCCGCTGTTGTAGAACTGAA
>JAGMZX010000169.1 GCA_018005585.1 Candidatus Hydrogenedentota bacterium
CGAGGTCCGCCGCGTCGCCCGGCGCAAAGTGGAAGCCGGAAACACCATCCGTCACCAATTCCTGCAAACCGCCGATGCGCGCCGCAATCACCGGCACGCCATGGCTCATCGCCTCCACGGCGACAAGACCAAATGTCTCATACCAGACGCTGGGCACCACCAGGAACCGCGCGCCCCGGTAGAACGCCGTGAGTCCCTCCCGGCTCATCATGCCCGGGAACGTGACGTTTTCGGGCGCATCCTGCTGCAACGCGCTCAAGAGCGGTCCGTGCCCCGCAATGCGCACAGGGACGTGCGGCAGCAGCCGCGCGGCCTCGAGAAGCACGGGGATACCCTTCTCCTCGCTCGCGCGGCCCGCGAACCCGGCATACGCACCCTGGGCGGCGTCGACCCCCGTTTCCGGCAGCGGGATCATATTGGGCACGACGGCGATACGGTCTTCCGGCACGCCCGCCGCGACGAGCCGCCACTTCAGAAACTCGCTGATCGAGAGAAACAAGGTAATGTTCTTGAGAAACAGGCCCAGACGCCGGGTGGCCATGCCGCGCAGCGCGTAGACGGCGCTTTCGATCCGGTTGCCGCGGCAATCACGCAACAGACACCAGTACTCGCGGCCCCCGGCGCAGCGCTCGCAAACGGCGCCGCGGACAAAGTGCACGGCAATGGGGCAGACCAAGCGGTAGTTGTGGCAGGTCATCACGACGGGCACGCCCGCGCGCCGCGCCGCAACCAGGACGGAAGGCGAAAGCAACGGATACAGGTTGTGCGCGTGCACCACATCCGGCCGCTCGGCTTCCAGCAGCCTCTCCATCTCACGCCGCGCGGACACCGAGTAGATGCCCGAGAAAACCGCATGCACGCGGGCCGGAAGGCCGCGCGCGGCCTCGTCGCTGTGCTTGTCGAACAACAGCCCCGCGTCGCCGCGGCGGCGCAGCAGGTCGAGCGTCGCCTCGACCACCGCATCTTCGCCACCGCGCAACCGGTAACGGTTGTGAACCTGCAGCACCTTCATGCCGGCTTACCGTCATTGCCGGCAAACATTTCGCGCTCCTTGCGAAACTCCATCTCCTCCAAAAAACGTTTCTGGGAAAAGAGCCGTGGCGCCAGCAGCCAAAGCGTCATGCGCGCGTATCCTTCCGCGCGCCAAAGCAGCAACCGCCGGTCCTGCGCCGCCGCGGCATCCCCTTTAGAGCGGGCGAATATCAACCGCGGCAGATGCACGGCCAGCGCCTGCGCCAGCCGCGCGAAACACAGAAGCATGACGCTGAAACGTCCCCGTCTGTTCGCGTCGCTCTTGGCAAAGCCAAATCCCCAGCGGAGCGAAACCCAGCGGAAATACCGCGCCTGCGTCCGGTACGCCGGGATCATATGGGCGCACATGGCGCGCGGCGCCGTCCAGATGGCAAAACCGCCCGCGCGCAAACGGTTCAGGAACTCCGTATCTTCGCAGCCCGAAAAGCCGGCCTCGAATACCCCAATCTGCTCGAAGACCCGGCGCGCTATCAGCAGATTACCCGTACTCGGCAATTCCTTGCCTTCAAGGACGGATGGCGGTTCGAGATACAGGTGCTCCCCTAGCACGCCGCGGCACACCGGTCCGAGCGCAGCCAGGTGCTGCGGCGCGAGGTCAAGACACCGGGGCCCGCCCACGCAGACGGCCCCCTGGTTCTTCGCAACCTCGATCAGCCGCCCCAGCCAGCACGGTTCGGCAAGCTGGTCATCGTCGAAGAAGACCACCCACTCGCCGTGCGCCTCACGCACGCCCCGATTCCGCGCGCTGCCGATGCCGGCTCTGCACTCGTGAAGCACGTAACGGACCGGCACGGGCGCGCGGGCAGCCGCTTCTTCCACAACGGCGCGTGTATCGTCGGCAGACCCGTCATCCACCACGACCACTTCGTACGCGAAATGGCCGCCGGTCTCTTGACGCGTAACAGTGTCCAACGACTGACGCAGCGAGGCGGCGCGGTTGTACGTACAGATGACAACACTCGCGAGGTTAGCGGTCATAGATCAGGCCATGCGCTCCTTGCCGGACAGAACAACGGAGCCCTGCTCGGTCATGCCGGGCACGCCGGCCTCATCCGGCGCCTTGAAGAAAGCCAGCCGCACCAGGATCACCATGGCGAGAAACGTGAGCTGACCGCGCTGGATAGCCACGCTTTCGAGCAATCCATTGAGCGCGCAGAACAAGAGCACCATCGCAAAAAAGGCGTATTCGGAAGCGCCCGTCACGCGCGAGTACGCAATCGCCACCGTAATCCCCGCGATCAGGATCAAGACAAAGGCCACCGCCGCGGCCGGCCCCAGGTCAAGGGCCACATCGAGATAGGCGTTGTGCGCATGGGATATCGGCCACCCTTGCTTCTCGATAATCGCGCCAGACCGCGACTCATTCCAGAAACAGCCGTAGCCATAGCCGAGCACGGGGCGCTCCGCCGCGAAATCCAGGCATTGGTCCCAGAGTTGACGCCGCCCCGTCAGCGTGCCCGTTGTCGCGCTCGCGTCTTCGCGGCCCATCGCGATACCGCGCTGCGCGACCGGCCACAACACATCGCTGAGCAGCAGGAAGAATACGGCGAACAGGAGCGCGGCGCTCGCCAGCGTCACTTTCATCGAACGCGATTGGATGATGCCCCACTGCACCAGCAGCACGGCGACCACGCTCGCGAAAGCCGTGCGCGAACGTGTCAGGTAAAGGAACACAATCGCGGCGGCGGCAAGCAACAACAAGAGCATCCGGCCTCGTTGCGCGCCGCGCATCAAGTGCACCGCCGCCAGAAACAAGATGGCGCAGTTCACCGCCTGCGCATTCGGATGGATGGTCCCCGCGAAACGGTAGCCCGCCTTCAACGGTTGAAACGCGCCCTGCGCCACCTCGACGCCCAGCGCCAGAAGGAGAAAAGCGCCGCTCCACAATGCCGCGAGCCAGAGAATCTGACGCGGCGTCAGCCGCTGTGCCACACCCGCCGCGCCCAGCGCCAGCAGCGCGAATAGCGCGACGCGCCGAAACGAAAGCGCGGGGTCATCCGCCCAGGTCAGGCTCAGCACCGACCAACCCGCGAAAAAGAGCAGCAGCACCGCAAGGAAACCGACGGTGGTGTCCCCTGCGCGGCGGCGCCGCAACAAATGGAACAAACCAAAAGCGCCCAGCGCCAGGCCGCCTGCCTGCCGCCACGCCCGGGGCTGGAACAGTTGTTGCTCCAGGTTCGCGAATTCCTCGATGCTTTGAGCTTTCACAAGCATCTCGAACTTCTTCGGCCCCGCGTAATCGTGTTCCATAGCGATAAACGCGCCCGCCACCAGCAGGAACACGCCAAGCGGCGCCCCCATCCGTCCGCGCACCGGCAGATTTTCACGCGATTGGGTTGCGGCTGTATCCATCACAAACACCTCATGCGCCCGCGCCGCCGGGTGACTGCTCCAAAGACATCAGGAACCGGGCGTGCCGGGCGTACACGGCACGATTATACACGCATGCGATACAATTTCCCGCCAGCAACCCCCACGCGACACCCGCCGGACCGTATGCGCGGACCAGCCAGACGCCCGCCGTGAAGGTGAACACGAGTCCCAGCAGCAGCGCCTTGAACGCGACATCGGGCCGCTCCATGGCATTCAGCCCGAAGTTCACCGGAATCGTCAGCGCCCAAATAAACTGGCTGGCCGCGAGCAGGCCCACAACCGCGCCGTTGCCTGCGTATGAGGCGCCGAACAACAGCACCAGCAGCCATTCACCCAGCACCAGCATGCCGGCCCAGAACAGACTCATGGTCACGGCGAAGAACACGGTCGCGTGGTTCACTACCGAGCGCATTCCGGCCACGCCGCCTTCCTTATGCGCATGCACCGCCTTCGGCCCCAGGAAATTACTCAAGCCGAGCACAAACGGGTTTGCAAAAAACACCACGCCCGAACAGGCGCCAAAAACGCCATTCGCTTCTTTCCCGTGGAAACCCGCCAATAACCACGGATAGACCTGATTCGCGGCGACGTACGCCAGGTTCATCGCGAATATCCATTTGCAGTAGGTCCAATTGCGCCGGAAATCCGCCCAAATCGCCGCGCGCACCGGCGCGAAGCGCCGCCGCTGACTATAGAGCCAGAACGCGGCCGCAATGCCCGCCGCGGCGCCGATGACAGCGTACGCGGACCACGAAGAGAGCCGCCCGGACAGACCCGCAGCGGCAAGGCCGGCGACTTGCAGTACGGAAGCGCCAACATCCAGCGCGAGAGCCGTTACGGTGCGCAGGCCCGCGAAGCACACCTGCCGCGCATATTCCTTGAACAAAATGAACAAGACGCACGCCGCAAGCGCCCACAAGACCCTTTCCAGACCAGCAAGGCCGGCATCGGGCGTGCTGAACAACGCGAAGACCGCGCCCGCTGCGGCAAGCCCCGCGGCCAGCGAGACGGACAAAACTACCTGATGAACCAGCGTACTGCCCGCGTAGCGCGCCGCGGCTTCCCCCTCAAGCCGGGGGCTGAACACAATGTAGGCAGAGGTAATCAGCGCGTTCTGAGAATTCATGGCGAACAGCACAACCGTGAATCCAAGCGAGTACAAACCGAGTTCCGCCTGAACACACGCGCGCCCGACGATGATGAGGCTGATGAAATTGGCCGCGCTGACCACGCCCTGGTCGGCCACGGTCAGCAATGCCTTGCCCGCCGACCCCCGCGTAAGCGCGGCCAGCAGGGCGCGCGGTCCACCGCTGGAAGCCGTGTTTGACGGCCTGCTCACGGCTTCGGCTTCGGTTTCAGGTGGTCCCCAGCCAGCGGCGTAACGCGCCCATCAAGCCATTCCGGCTCGGGTGGCTTGCGCCACTTCACCACGCGGGCCGGATTGCCCGCAACAATGGCATAAGGCGGCACATCGCGGGAAACCACCGCGCCCGCGCCAATGACGCTGCCCGTTCGGATACGGACACCGGGAAGAATGACTACGTTCGCAAAAATGAGCACATCGTCTTCAATCACGACCGGATCATCGGGCACCTTCCCTTGAAACATCATGGGCTTGTCCAGGCTGGAAAACTCGCGGCCGTAAGCCGTGATGAACACATTGTGCGCCAGTCCCACGTAATTGCCGAAGGTGACGTCCCCGATGATTCGCGCATGCGCGCCCAGACTCGAATGGTCTCCCATCGAGAAGTGGGACCCATTGCCGAAATGCGCGCCCCGATTGATGTGCACGCCCCTGCCGCAATGGCGCAGCGCCGGGCCGGCGGTCCACCGCCGCAAGAGCAGCCAGAGCCTGCCGCGCGGCAGGCTGTGCTCGGGCAGATGACGCGCAAACCCGTAGTACAGGATCAGACAGATCATCCGCTTCAACTTCTTCACCATGTTTGCCACGCGCCTCCCAAAACGATCTTCGTGCGCCTCACATGCGCTAGTGGGCGCCACGCCGCGACAGGACTGCCGGGACGGTGAGCAAGAGTATTCTCACATCCTGCCAGAACGACATGTTCTCAATGTATTGCAGGTCGAGGCGCACCCAATGGTCAAAGCAGCTCTTGTCCCGGCTCGTGACTTGCCACAACCCGGTAATGCCGGGCTTCGTGGCCAGCCGGGCCCGCTGCCACAGCGCGTACTCCCGGTCCTCGGCCACCGGCAGGGGACGCGGCCCCACCAGGCTCATGTCGCCCCGCAACACGTTGAACAACTGCGGCAGTTCGTCCAGGCTCAGGCAGCGGATCACGCTTCCGACCCGCGTGACCCGTGGGTCATCCTTCATCTTGAAGGCCGGCCCTTTCCGCTCGTTGAATTGCAGCAATTCGTGTTTGCGCTCTTCCGCGTCGGCCACCATGCTCCGGAATTTGTAGGCCTTGAAAGGCCTGCCGCCGCAGCCGCCGCGTTCCTGCGCGAAAATCACCGGACCGCGCGACGTCAGGCGCACCGCCAGCGCGATCAGCAGCATCAGCGGCGCGCTCAGCACTATGCAGAACGAGGCGCCGGCCACGTCCAGGGCCCGCTTCCATCGCGGAAAGGGGCGCACGAAAAACGTCTCGAGCGGCTGTGCCGCTACGGGGCAGGCGCCCGCACGGCGCTGCGCGACCCTTTCAATCCCGCGAATCCTGAGCATCCACTGTGTGACTGCATCCCGCGTCACGGGGGAAAGCCCATATTTCTCATCGTGGCCGAAGCCTTGACTCTTACTGTCGTGCTCCGGCGCGAAAGTCCGGCCAGTCGAACTGGCGCGTGAAAACGCCATAAGCCTGCAATTCCTGTCTGCCCCGCGCAAATCCCTTCTCATTCACTCGGGGCGTCGCCAAGTCCTTCCCTCGGATACGCAAACACCTCGTACGTTACTTCCGGTAACGGTGCGCGTTCGGCGCTGGCCGAATGCGCCCGCTGGTCAAACGCTTCCTTTATCGGCGGCCAGATGCAGGCGACGTTCGCGCTCGGCGTATTGGGGAATATCACGCCTATCCTGTCGCCGAACCAGCCTCTGATGTCGATGATTCGGGTGCGCGTCCGCAATAGGGCCGCCAGCACCCAGGCCGCCTGCAAAAACGCCTCGCTGTCCGGCGGCGCCTCAATCTGCAACGCCAACAGGCTGAACGGTCCGCAGCCCCGGTCCGTACGCGCCCGTTCTTTGCGCAACTGCTCGTCAAACGCCTCAGCAGACAAGAGCCCTTCAACCGATTGCCGGGTCCTGCGGCGTTTCCAGACGAAGCAACGCCTGAACATTCGCAACACAGCTTACGTCCCTTCTACGCTGAACCAGCGATTCACGCAGCTGCGTTCCCATGTGCTGCGCCACCGCCCCTAGATACGTCTATAGACGAAGTTCGGTATATAATACCGCCTCTTGTTCAAAATGATACCAAGCACCTTCGCGCCCTGAGCCTGCATCCGGGCAATTTCCCGCTTGCACGCTTGCCAGCGCGTCTTGCCTGCTTCCACCACCACCACAACGCCGTCCACTATGGAAGCCAATTGATAGCCTTCCGGCGATGCGCCCAACGCGGGGGCCACAACAACCGTCATGTCAAATTGCTGGCGCACTTCCTCGAGCACACGCTGCAAACCTGGCGCAGCCAGCACCGATGCCAGCGTGGAAGTATTTGAAGCCATTTGACTTACGCAGAGATTCGACTCTCCGACGATGCGGAAGGCATCCTCATGCAATTCGCCATTTGCGGCCATTTCAAGCCAATCGGATGTCGCCTCCGTGGCCAGTGCGGGGCCCACCGCACCCAACAGCAGGACACGCTTGCCCATGCGCGCCGCAGCCAGTTTGGCAAACTGCCGCGCAACGCGCGCGCCCTCCTCGCCCGGATGCGCGCCGACGACCTCCACGAGCGGACCCCGCGGCCCCGGCATGCCGGCCTCAATCCGCTGATATAGGGACAGCAGCTTGTCCTCGAGCGGTTTGGATACGGTGATAGCCAGACCGGCCCCACCGCGTCGCGGCCCACTTTGCGTTCGTTCTCTGCTTGCGTTGTCAAGTGCTTCGTATATCTTCGTCATGGGCGGTTCCCTATTCTCCGACGAAAGACGCCTCGGGGATGGACGCCGTATGCTCGACGCCCAGTTCATCAACAATCCGTTCCGGGAAAAGCAACGTGTCCCCGGACCAGATAATATCGGCATTCTCGATACGAGGATTCGCGCGCCGCACTGTTTCCACAAGGAACGCGGAACTGCGGCCGTATGTTTCCGCCACCAGCCGGGTCAGGCAATCGCCAACCTTGACGTGACGCGCCACCATGCCCGCTGGGGCTGCTTCGGCTTTCGCCGGCGTCATGGCGCGCATGTCGCCCGGTTGCGGTTCAGAAGGCGGCCCAGAACCCGGCGCGGGAACCGGCTGCGGCGCAAAGTTTGCATCTATCGGGCGCGGCGCCTCGGCAGACGGCGCAGCGGCTTCCGCCGGCGTTGGTTCTTCAGCGGCAACGGCCGGGACGGCTTCCGCCGCCGCGGCCGCCATGGCAACGGCCGGGACGGTCTCCACCGGGGCGGGCCCGGCGGCCACGGACACCGCATCCGCCACTGCGTCAGGCGCCGGTTCAGCGGGCGTTTCCCTGGAACGCAAAGAAGCCGGCGTCTCGGCAAACGCCTCCTCCATCTTTCGCAACGCGACCACTTTATGGTCGAGCATCTTCGGCTCCACCCCTCCCGCCGGCGCCGCAACCTGTCCGGCCGAGTCAGTCGTTTCCGCCAAAGGCGCCCCCGCCTGTCCTGGCTGCGGCCCTTGCGGCGCGTCTTGCGGCGTCTGCCTTTCCTCCTGCACAGCGTCAGGCACAGCCGGCGGCACACCGGCGTCCGTCGTGCCCAGCGTGGCCGATTGCGATCGCCCCTCTTCAAAGGAGGCAAATGCCAGGCCGACCGTCAGCCCGGCGGCCAGCAGGAAAAGCGCCGCGCCCACGCCGGCCAGGCGCAATCGTCGCTGGCGGGCGTTGCCCAGCACATCCGCGATCACCTGGCGGACGATTTTCGCGGAGACCGTCTGCTGAAACGCGCCAAAACCCGCGATAAGCGCATTGTCGCACAGGATATTCAACAGCCGGGGATTGCCCCGGGCCTTCGCCACAATCCGGCGCAGCGCATCCTTCGCGAACACGTTCTCGCGCAGGCAGCCGGCCTGTGTCATCCGGTAGCGGACGTACTCATAGCTTTCCGCACGCGTCAGCATGCGGATGGTCGCGCGCACCGCGATACGTTCCCGCAGTTGGCGCAGCGCGTGCAGTTCCAATTTCTGTTCCAGTTCCGGCTGGCCGACCAGCACAATCTGGATCAGCTTGTCCTTCGCGGTTTCAAGATTCGAGAGCATGCGCAGTTTCTCGAGGGTCTCCACCGGCATGTTCTGCGCCTCGTCGATGATCAGCGCTACGTTGTGCCCCGCCTTGTATTCGTTAATCAGCAGCCACTGAAGCCGGTCCAGCATGGCGGACGCTGACCCGCTCTGGTCTTCCGCGCCCATTTCCCGCAGGACCAGCCGCAGCAGTTCGTCAAAGGTAAGGTCCGGATTGAACAGATAAATGGGGCGCGTAGGCGTGCGCTCTATGCGCTTGATATACGCGCGCAGGATGGTCGTCTTTCCCGTTCCGACCTCGCCGGTCAGCGCGACGAAGCCTTTGCGCTGTTCAACCCCATAGACAACAGTCGCAAACGCCTCCTTATGGCTCGGACTCAGATACAGGAACTCCGGGTCCGGCGTGATATGGAACGGCTCCCGGTCGAAGCCGTAGAAGTCTAGGTACATGTACGGAATTCCTTCTCGGAAATCTCCGCCAGCACCGGCACTCCCAGCCGTTTTTCAGCCGCTTCCGTCGTATTGATCGTGTCATCCAGGAATTCGCGAATGAACGCGTAGCAGATACCGCCGAACAACCCCAGCAGAATGCCCAGGGCGATATTCCGCGTCTTGTTCGGCCGCTCCGGCAACAGCGGCGTAGACGCATCCTGAACCATGCTGATATTCGACACCTTGTCGATATCCTTGGCGTGCGCAATCCGCGCCCGCTGCCACGTATCCCGGAATTCGCGGTACTCCTGCTCGCGCACGTCGCGTTCCCGGGTCAGGCGCTGCAGTTCCACGTCCGTCGCCGATATCTGTGCGAGCCTTGCGCGTAATCCGGCGATCTCGTCCTGCAGGACCACTATGCGCGCGCGCATGCCGCCCAGTTGCGCCTTCTCGCTTTCCAGCGTGTGCTCGAAAGACTCATAATTCCGGTTCAAGCCGGTAGTGACCTCCGTAAGCACCTCGTCTTCCTGGCTGAGCAGCGTTTCGAGAACCTGAACCTTGTCTCGCAGTTCGACCAGCGGACGATGGGTGTCGGGGTATCGGGCGGCTAGGTCCGTTTCCTGCGCGCGCAGGTCAATCAACCGCTCTTTCAGCGTGTCCGCGGCGTAATTGGGCATGCCCGTGGTGCGCGACAACTCCTGCGTCCGGGGCTGGCGCTGCATGGCTTCGGTCAGTTGGTTCACGACGGCCTGGAGCCCGTCCGCGTCGGCGGTCACCGTGCTCAGTTGCCCCTCGAGGTCGCTGATTTGCGCGAGCAACGTCTCCTTTTGCGCCTCAAGCGATGAAATATCATGTTCTCGGCGGAAGGCGTCCAGTTGGTCGTCCTGGGCTTTCAGCGCGGCCTCGGCTTCCTCGACCTGCTTCTGGAAAAAGGCGGGCACGGCCTGCGCGGCGTATACGTCCACGTGCCGTTCCAGATACAGTTCGATAAGCCGCTTGAGCACTTGCTTGGCCAGCTCGGGGTGCTTCAGTTCCATGCCCACGCGGATGATGTTGGTCTTGTCTTCCACGTCCACGGTGATGCTGTCCATCAGCGTGCGAATCGCTTCTTCCTTCGGTTCGAGCCGTTCACGCAGACGCAGCAGCACCAGCACGTTCCGCGCCTGGTCCCGCAACATGTTCACGGCTTGCTTCAGCGGTCCAGGCGCAGGCGGTTCGTCGATCGCCTTCTCCTTCCGCGGCAGGTCGCTCCGGTACAGAATCCAGCCTTCCCCAAACTCTTCGACCACTTGCTGCGCAAGGTCGTAGCTGGTCAGAATGGCCACCTCCGACTTGACCTCGCCCGTCCGGTCCTGCGCCACGTTGACGAAGGGCTGTTCTACCGACATGTCGGCGGGCAGGTACTCGCGCCCAAGACGCACGAGGAGCACCGCCTCCGACCGGTACACAACGGGCAGCACAAACGTGACCGCTGTCACAATCGCCAACACCAGCAGGAAGAACGTGACGATCCTCCATTTGTGACGGAACACGACGTACATGATGTCACGAACAGAATTGAGCAGGATGCCGCTATCCATCGCCGCTGATTCTCCCTACAGACCTGGAACCGCCTGGATTTGGAAACTCCGACTGTCTGTCTCGAACTCTTGCTCGTTCAAGTCATACGTCAAGTTCCAGTAGACACTGCGCGGAATGATCTGGTTGATATACTGGTCCACCCACTGGTCCACCTGGTCGATTACCGTGCGTGGCACGTAGACAATATCGTAAGGTTCGAGATATACGGGTGTGCTCTCGGGCGACCCGATGGCCTCCCGCAAATCAATCGAACGCGCGAAGCGTTGGCCGTCCCGTTCGCGAATCAGCACTACATTGCGCATTTGGGCCGTGCCCTTGTTGAAGCCGCCCGCCTGCATAATGGCCTCCAGCGCCGTCAAACGCCCCTGAATCGGGATAAGGCCCGGCGTGCGCACCTCGCCCCCGACATACACGCGCTGACTCGTATATTGCGTCACGACCACCGTAATCTCGGGGTCTTTCAGCTTGTCCGCGTAACGAGTCATCAGCGCCGTCCGCAACTCGTCCGGAGTCAGGTTTTGCGCGTCAACGTCGCCCACCAATTGCAGCGCAATCTTGCCGTCCGGCCGGATAGTCTGCTCTTCGTTCAGTTCCGGCCAATACGTAAACACGATTCGCACCGAATCGCCCGGCTGCAGTTTGACCGCCGGCGCCGCGGGCTCCGGCCAGGCGGGATTCTCAGCGGGCGCGGTTGATACACACCCCCCCGCAATGAGCGCCACACCGACCGCGCAAAGGGTGACTGCCCCTGCACGCCTGAAAAACCACATGTTTTGTTTCATGGACACGCGTTTCCTACCTGGACGGGACCGCCCACCATTTCCGGGAAAGCCGGCCCGTACAACCCTCGTACGCGATGCTGTCCCGCTTGCATGGATGGTCCTTGCTCCCTGCATGCGATTTCATGCACGGGAAACGGAGACTTTCCGCGTTTCCGCTTCCGCACGCTTCCTCAACAAATCCTAATACTATTACATTCTGAACGCAAGCGCGAATTCCGCTTGCCTTTGCTCCCGATACCCTACGTGCAGTCCCCCCCGCCACACGGTTCGCCTTGATACAGGCCAAGAGGCTTCCGAAACGCCCGCGCTGCCCTGCAATTGCTCCGACTACGGGACACGCCAACCGTCCCCAAGGCTATTGTGCGGCCAGACTCGCACACGATTACAGGATCCTCCACTCATCCCGTGCATAAAGTATAGCAAAAACCGTCAATGTTGTCAAAAGTTTTCTTCCCTGAACCGCAAGTCTTCGCAGGGACCAGAG
>JAGMZX010000170.1 GCA_018005585.1 Candidatus Hydrogenedentota bacterium
GCAAGGCCGCAACCGCGCCCGCCAGCGCGAACCCCGCAAGGGCCAGGAGCAAGCGAAACAGGGGATAGCCGAAGTAACAGTACAACAGGCCGGCAACAGCCAGCGCACCGAGCCCGAAGCGCACCTGTAGGTCGGGGATAGACTCGAGGTTCGTCTGAAAGATGTTTTCCACGATTCCGGCGCCTGTTTCCAGCAGCCCCACTCTTGCACCTCCGTTATTGCAGGAAACAGGCGGAAATTCAAGCGGTGTCCTGTAGGCGGAAACCGGGCTCGCAGGAACCGGGTGAACAAGCGGGGGCTTTCCTATAGGATAGCGGCGGGCCTGATCGGCAGGCCGGGGAGACCAGCCATGCGAATTCGTGCAAGGGTGTTCATGGTGTGTTCGGCCGCTGCGCTGACGATAGGCTTCTGCGCGGCCGCGCGCGGCGCCACAATCTACGTGTCAAAACTGGGCGACAATTCGGACGGTTCGTCCTGGCAAAAGGCGTACACGACCATCCAGGCGGCGCTGCTGGCCGTCCCGGACGCGAACGGCGGCCACCGCGTCGTCGTCCGGCCCGACACCTACATGGAAGCGAACCTGTACCCCTCCTTTGCGGGTGCGCCGGGCGCTTACAACGTGCTTGAGGGCGACTATGAGGGACGGCACGGGTCGGGGCGCGCCGGCTGGGTGGTGATCGACTCCGGCGTGCCGGATGTGGTCGTGCGCACGGACCCGCAGGGCGGCGGCGGCAATCCGGGTTTCGTCATTCTTGATTCCGGCGGACCGGAGAAGGGTCTCAAGAGCGTCGACTGGTGGGGTCCCTGGCGCTGCACGCCCGATTTCTCGTCCGATATCTGGGACCGCTGGACGTTCCGGCGCCTCTACGCCACCGGCGCCGAGGGCGGCATGGGCTGGGACCTGTCCCTCCACAAAGGCGCGGAATTCAGCGTGATCGTCGAGGATTGTTTCGGCATTGGCCGCGCGTTCGGCGGCATCGTGGCTGCGTACGTCTCGCGCCCCGCGGAACCGGTCCTTTTCCGCCGCTGCCAGTTGTGGAGCCTCGACTGGTGGGGCGACGCCTCGGGCATGTACGTGCGCGCCGAAAACCCGGTCATGCCGGAGCGCCCCGACGTGATCATGGAGGACTGCACGCTCGTCGGGCCCCAGTGTTCGCTGAAAGCAGGCAATCCGGGATTTGACGGCTACACATACATCGCGCTGAAGGGGTGCCGATTGGTGACCCTCAATTTCTCGCAGCCTCAGGGCACGCCCAGCGACGGCGTCATCCAGAGCGTTATCGAGGGCAAATACCTGCGCGTGGACCTCGAAGACTGCACGCTCATGGGCTACAAGGTCTTCGGCGTCCGTCAGAACCCGGACTCGGTGAAAGACATCGTCTACACGACCAAGGGCGCGGTTCAGGCCTACGTCCAGTACCGGCAGGAAACGCCGCCGGGGTTCCTGAGGCTCGATTACTGGCCGGTGGACGTGTTCACCACTATTGTACCGCCCCCCGCGCCGGACACGCGGCCTGCCCTGCGCGAGCGGACGCTGCTGCGGCGCGACCTGTGCGAGATCGCGCCTGTTATCTGGCAGGGCCGCCTTTGCCACATGGAATGCGTGCGCCCGGGCCAAGGCGGGGCCAAGGCCGACTACTACCTGCGCCTCGTCGACGCTGTCAACGGCGAGGAGTTGGCCCGGTTCGCCGAGGGCTACAGCCTCGCGTGCGCCCATATCGAGGGCGATACCTTCTACGCATTTGCATCCCGCTTCGAGGACAACAACTGGAATGACGTGACGGTATTCCGCTCGTCCGACTTGAAGTCGTGGACATCCGGCGCCGCCATTCAACAGGACGCAGACGAGCACCTGTTCAATTCATCTGTGTGCAAAGGGCCGGACGGCTACGTGATGGCCTACGAGAGCAACGACCCGGACTATCCCGCGTTCACGGTCAAGTTCGCGCGCTCGAACGACCTCGAGCACTGGGAGAAGGTCCCGGACGCCATCTTCGGCACGGACCGCTATACCGCGTGCCCGTGTATCCGCTTTGCGGACGGCTACTACTACGTGCTCTATCTCGAACACCGCACGCCTTGCTGGCGCTTCGAGACCTACATCGCGCGGTCGAAAGACCTGAAGACCTGGGACGTGGCCGCATCCAACCCCGTGCTCGCTCCCGAGGGCGTCGATGAGGGCATCAATGCGTCCGATCCCGATGTCATTGAATTCGCCGGCAAGACGCGTCTTTATTTCGCCGTCGGCGACCAGTTGACGTGGATGAACATCAAGACCGTGACCTTCGATGGCGGCCTCGCGGCGCTTCTCAGGAGCTGGTTCTGAGGTCGCCGGACCAATGAAACGCGCCGGCCCTCGACTGACGGGAAGTCCGAATTCATTTGTTTGGGAAGCGGCGTTGTCCTCTCGAACCATCAAGGCCCCGGGGGGCGCGTGACTGTTGCGGCGCGGCCGCTTCGGTTACAATACGCGGAAATCTGCAATGCGGCGGCGCAGCGGCGCCACGACGTGAGAGGCCCTTTCTCCAGGCACATCCATGCCGGTTGACCTGCCAGAACTGAATATCATCGAGGACGTGGTCCGGGCGCTTTCCCGAGAAAAGCAGGGGACGGTCGAAGTAATCGGCCCCTGGGGTTCGGGAAGGACGCTCGTCGCCGTGCAGGCCGGGCGCCGCCTGGGCACGCCGGTGCTCGTGCTTACCGCGGGCCGCTTCGAAGCCGAGGCGGTCCATGACGACCTGACCACCTTCGTTCCGGAAGACGAATCGGTCCTGTTCCCGGCGTGGGAGGTGCTGCCGGACGAACTCATGGCGCCGTCGGACGACGTTGTGGCGGAGCGGTTCGACGCGCTGCGGAGGCTCAGCACCGCACTCGAGGCCGGGCGGCCCCTGTGCGTGACGCTGCCCGTGCGCGCGCTGCTCCAGCGCGTGCTGCGCCGGAAATATCTTGACGCGCGGACGCTCACGCTCGAACGGAAGCGCGAATACGCGATGGACGATCTCCTCGAACGGCTCATCAAGATGGGCTACGAGCGCGAGCCTATGGTCGAGCAGCGGGGCCAGATGAGCGTGCGCGGCGGCATTCTGGACGTGTTCCCCATCTCCGCGGAACTCCCCTACCGCATCGAGTTCTTCGGCGACGAAATCGACACGATGCGCCAATTCGAGCCGGAAACGCAGCGCAGCCTCGCGCAGGCAGACCGCGTCGAGGTGCTGCCACGCTCGGAAAAGCAGATGCTGGCCGACCTGTCGCGTCAGCCGGACGGGCTGGGCGTCGTGCTGGACTATTTCCCGAAGCAGACGCTGGTCGTTCTGGAGGAGCCGCTGGCGATTCACGAGGAAGCGCAACGGCTCGAAGAACAGTTCGGCGACAGCCCTTTCTACATGCGCTGGGACGAAGCGGCGGGCAGGCTCGGCAAGTTCCCCCGCCTGGCCGTGGCGCAACTCGCGCATGAGGCTGCGGCGGACACGACCCGCTTCCACGCGCCGATGCTCACGGTCTCGGGGCTCGCGGGCAAGCCGCGGGGGCTCTGGGATCAACTCAAGGAATGGGAACTGGAAGGCTGCCGCGTGCGGCTCTTGTGCGTGAACGCCGGGGGCCGCCGCCGCTTGCTCGAGATGCTCGAAGAACGCGGCTATCGCGTAGGGCTGGACGCGTTCGACCTCGCGGTCGAAATCGGGCGCCTGCGCGCGGGGTTTGTCTCGCCGCGCGACAAGCTCGCCGTGCTCGGCGAGCGCGAGATTTTCGGCCGCCACCACATGCGCCGCACGCGGCGGCGCTTCGAGGCGGGCGCGGCGGTCACCCAGTTCAGCGACCTGAAAACCGGCGACTACGTCGTTCACGAGCACCACGGAATCGGGCGTTATCTCGGGCTGCGCCGCTTCGCGGGCAAGGCGGGCGACTTCCTCACGGTACAGTACGGCGGGGGCGACATGCTGTACGTGCCCGTCACGCTCATCGACCAGATTCAGAAGTACATGGGCGGCGACGGCGCGGTGCCGAAGGTGGACCGCATCGGCGGGGCGTCTTGGGCGCGCACGAAGAACCGGGTCCGCAAGGCCGTGCGCGAACTGACGGACGAACTGGTCAAACTCTACGCCGCGCGCGAGCACGGCCCCGGCATCGCCTGCGGCCCGGATACCCCGTGGCAGCGCGAATTCGAGGACGCCTTCGAGTATGACGAGACCCCCGACCAGATCCGCGCAATCGAGGACGTCAAGCGCGATATGGAGTCCGCGCGCTGCATGGACCGGCTGATCTGCGGCGACGTCGGCTACGGCAAGACGGAAGTGGCGCTGCGCGCCGCGTTCAAATGCGTGCTCGACGGGCGCCAGGTCGCTCTGCTCGCGCCGACGACCGTGCTCGTGCAGCAGCATTTCACCACCTTTTCCGAACGCATGGCCGGCTTTCCCGTGCGCATCGAGATGGTAAGCCGGTTCCGCACGCCGGGACAGCAGAAGCGCACCCTCGAACGGCTCAAGGAGGGCGAGGTAGATGTCATTATCGGCACGCACCGGCTCATCTCGAAGGACGTGCGCTTCAAGAACCTCGGTCTCGTAATCATCGATGAAGAGCACCGGTTCGGTGTCGCGCACAAGGAAAAACTGAAGCAGGCGCGCACGCACGTGGACGTCCTGGCCATGTCGGCAACGCCCATACCGCGCACGCTGCACTTTTCGCTCATGGGCATCCGCGACATGAGCCTCATCAACACCGCTCCGAACGACCGGCTGCCCATTCACACCTGCATCGAAGTGTGGGAAGAACGGCTCGTGCAGGAAGCGATTCTGCGCGAACTGGGCCGCCAAGGGCAGGTCTTCTACCTGCACAACCGCGTGCAGACCATCGAACGGGTCGCGCACGAGGTGCGCCAGCTCGTGCCGCGCGCGCGCGTCGCCATCGGCCACGGCCAGATGGGCCGCCATGAACTCGAAGATGTCATGACCGCCTTCGTGCGACGCGAAATCGACGTCCTCGTCTGCACGACCATCATCGCGTCCGGCATCGATATTCCCAACGCGAACACCATTATCATCGACCGCGCCGACACGTTCGGCCTCGCCGACCTCTACCAGATTCGCGGGCGCGTGGGACGCTACAAGCACCGCGCTTTCGCCTATCTGCTCGTGCCGGGCGACCGCATGGTCACCGAGGAGGCGCAGCAGCGGCTCAAGGCGCTCGAAGAGTTTTCGACCCTTGGCGCAGGCTACCGCGTCGCCATGCGCGACCTCGAGATCCGCGGTTGCGGCGATATCCTCGGCGCGGAACAGCACGGCCACATCGCCGAAGTCGGTTACGAAACGTACAAGGAACTGCTGGCGGAGGCCGTCGCCGAAGCGCGCGGCGAACCCGTGCGTCGCGCTGCCCTGCCGCCGTTCGAAGTCGCGGTCGACGCGTATATCCCCGAGGAGTACGTGCCCGTGCCCGCCCAGAAGATATCCCTTTACCGCCGTATCGCGGGCAGCGGCTCCGTCGAAGAAGTCAACGAGATGGAAGCGGAGCTTGCGGACCGTTTCGGCCGCCCGCCCGCGCCCGTGCGGCGGCTGCTCGAAGTCATGCGCGCCCGCGCCATCGCCGCCGAACAGGGCGTCACGCGCATGAGCGCCACCAAGGGCAGCGTGTTCATCGAGTTCGAAGCCGCGCACCTGCTCGACAAGCGGGCTCAGCATGCCCTGCGCGAAGCATTCGGCAGCAACATCGAGCTGTCCTGGAAGGAACGGCCCGGCGTTACCCTGCGCCTCCACGGGCCCGAAACCGAACCCGTCGACGCTGCCGCGCGCATGCTGCGCGTGCTCGGTCACTCCGAACCGGCCTAGAGCACCCCAATTTCACATACATATCTTATATAGCAAGGCCTTAAGAACAATCTCGATGGCAGCGGCGGGCGAATTCCAACCGCCCGCCTTTGGGTTATGAGACCCTCCTGGCGTTTTTCTCTACTCCCCTGCAATATCTTCAACTTACAACGCACGTTTGGAATGCATCCCTTGGTTACTTCGTGTCCATGTGTTCCATGTTGACCATGTTCACCGCTTTCAAAACAACCATTCAGGTAACGCCCGCGTACTGCGGATGTCGTACGCTCCCGTTGTTCCAAGGCGCTCGGCGGCAAGAACCCCGGAGTCGGCTCGGCTCTTCCGGCCGTTCAAGGGCTCGTATTCGGGGTACTTCATTCACAAGCAGTCTTTCCACGAGTATAGGGCCGTTTGTTTTCGCATCGTGGAGGTTTCCCCGCCATAGACTACAGCAGCAGAGGTATTATCTTGGCCGGGCAGGTTATCCGATCGAGGCAGCAAGTAATCTGGCCGATGCGAGTTGGGGTTTGGTCCGGGAGCGAGGTTTGCGCCGATTGGTCCGGTGGCTGCATGCATGTTCTTCGTCTCTTCCACGGTATTTCCGCCAGCGTGGAATGCCCGGCTACGTTCAAGTCAACACTTACGATGGTCCGTGCGGGAGGGGCGGATTGCGAGCAGCCGCCTCGGAGACGGCGGGCGGGCAGCCTTTCGCTGCCGCCGATAGCTGCCGCCCCGGGCTGGCGACCCGGGCTGGCGACATGCTGTGCCAAATGTTGCACTCGGTGACGGCTTCTTCATGCAACGAGGCGAGAGTCTGTGCAATACACATGGCTATATATAAGCATGTGAATTCGTACTTATATAGAAACAGACCTGCCCCGGTTTTCAAGGAAGATCCAATGTTTCCGGGGGTGTTGCAAGGGGGAAAAACATGGTGAGCGGAGCGGGACTCGAACCCGCGGCCACCGGATTAAAAGTCCGATTTTGGACTGTTTTCCCATGAACGGCCGTGAACGGGTGTGTTACTCTAACTCATTTAATGCCAGCATGTTACGAACGAATTCTTGTTCATGGTTATTTTCTGAAAAGCGCTGAATTATACTCATCTTGTGCTTCATATGTGCTTCACGAAAACTCACGGGAGGCCCTGTTTATGCGGGGAAAAATCGGAAACCGGCTCTTGGCTGTGCTTCAGCCTCGTGAAAAACCCTTTGAAATCGCGGATTCTGAAATCGCGGGCTTCTTAATCAGGGTTTCGCCCCATGGTTCGAGGCATTATTTCGTCCGATACCGCCTGCCGAATGGACAGCAGACGCGCATGAAATTGGGAAGCGCCGCGGTGTTGACTCCCACCCAGGCGCGTGAGATGGCGAAGCAGGCACTGGCAGAGGTTGCTCGCGGTGAGGACCCCGCAGCCGGGCGAAAACACTCCCGAGGCCACTCGCTCAGGTCATTCCTCGAGGAGGTCTACCTGCCGTGGGTACACGTGAATCGCAAGAGCGGCAAGATGATGGTGCAGGCGTTGTTGGCCGGATTCCCGGAGCTGCTGGACAAGAAGCTTGCGGATATCAATGTCTGGCTTGTGGAGAAGTGGCGGCACAAGAGGTTAGAGGAAGGGCTAAAGCCAGCAACCACGAATCGCTTGATCGCGTACCTGAAGAGTGCACTGTCGCGGGCGGTGGAGTGGAATTTGTTGGACGAGACGCCGCTGCGCCGGGTGAAGTCCTTGCGCGAAGACAACAGCCGTGTCCGGTTTCTCGACCCTGACGAGCGGCAACGGCTGCTTCAAGCGCTGGACCGCCGTGACGAGCAGTTGAAAGAGGAGCGGGATAACCATAATGCCTGGCGCCGCGAAAGGGGTTACCCCGAGACGCCCGACTTGAGGGGAAATGCGTTCGCGGATTACCTCAAGCCCATGGTGCTTCTAAGCCTGAATACGGGATTGCGCCGGGGGGAGCTCTTCAGTCTCGAATGGTCCGACATCAACCTCGACGGAAAACGTTTGACGGTCCGCGCCGCAGCGACCAAAGGCGGCAAGACACGACACATTCCGCTCAACCAGACGGCGCTTGACGTCTTGCGCCGCTGGCATGCTCAGAGCGACGGCGAAGGACTTGTGTTCCGGAACCCGCGCACGGACGGGCGTTTTACCCACATATACACCGCCTGGGAAAACCTCCTGAACGAAGCCGAAATCAACAACTTCCACTGGCACGACATGCGACACGACTTCGCCAGCAACCTGGTCATGGCAGGCGTTGACCTCTACGTCGTAAAGGAGTTGCTCGGCCACAGCTCAATCACCATGACGGAGCGCTACAGCCACTTGGCGCCGGCGGTGATGGCTGCAGCCGTCGCAAAGCTGGACATGAAAGGCGCCGGAGCGGCGGAAAAGCCTTCAAGAAAAGCGGCGAAGCGCTGACCCGACAGCGGGACATCGAGCCGGAAGCGCCCGCCACAAATCGCCAAGGCGGGGCTGTGGAAAGCCCCGGAGAGTCCGCCGCGGGCCGTGGAATAACGGCCAGGCCCAAACCCGCCTCAAGGGCCGCGGCCGTCCTTCGGCTGCAGTCCGCTGACGACTATCCTGAACGGCGGCAGCTGCTCCACCGGCTGGCTCACGAACATCGACCGCGACTTCGCCAGCAACTCCGTGGCCCTCAGCCGGACCATCGGATGCACCCTCAAGTCCGTCGCCAGCTCCGACCAGATGGCCCTTATCTGCGCGCTCGACAGCTCACGCGCCTGCAGAGCCTTTGTCTCCTCTTCAAGCCTGCGTTTCTCGATGTACGCCCCAACCTGAGGCAGCTTCAGGAACTTCGCAACCGTATTGCGGTGAAGGCCCGATAGCCGCGCCGTCTCCGTCACGTTGCCGCGGTGCAGCGTCGCGACCAGCGCCTGGTCAGCGGTCAAGACGGGCAGCGATTCCTGCGCCACAAGCCCCCTAAGCCTTATTTGAGGTCTTCGTATCATGGTGTGTCTCCATCTATCATTAGACAGCCCATCCAAATCTGCAATAACCCTCCTTAGAGCCCAAAATCCAGCGGAGGGCTCGTCTTTTCCGCGCGGTCGTAGCGGGCCAGCTGCTCCATGCTCTTGTGTCCCGTTACGCGGCGCACCGCCAAAGGCGTGGCCCCAAGGCTCGTCGCCACCGTCACGCAGCCGGCCCTCAGGCTGTGCGGCGTCACCGCTCCGATGCCCGCCGACGCCGAAACCCGCGACAACACGTTCGCGATGGTGTCCGTGGATATCGCGCGCTCAGAGATTCGGCCCCGATGCAGCACAGCCCTGAACACCGGGCCCTGCGTGACCTGCGCCGCCTCCAGCCAGGCCCTCAGAGCCCGCAGCGGGCACGTCGTGCGGCGGCCGGCCGCGGCGGATGGCCTTCCAGCTGCCCCGGCTGCGCTGGTCCGTCTTCGAGCGGCGCACGAAGACCAGCAGACGGTCTCGCTGAAACTCCAGGTCCTCGACCCTCAGAGCCGCAAGCTCGCTGCGGCGGAAGCCTCCCGCGAAGCCGACCAGGACCAGAGCCGCCGCAAGCCTGCCACGCAGCGTCCTGCGGTCGCACTGCGCCGCCAGCCGCCGCACATCGTCCAGCGTCAGCGCGCGCGAGCCCTGCGAAGCGCGGCCCAGGCTGCGCACAATGCCCTCCACCAGCTGCGCTATCCGGGGGTCGCGGCCGCAGTGGCGCTCTGAGCCCCAGCGCGCGTCCCAAACCGACCGAAGGCCCGACAGACGCCGCCGAAGCGTCGCCGCCGAAACCTTGCACACGTCCGCCAGCCACACAAAGTATCCCTGCACCGTGTCCACCGACGGGGGCTCCGAAGGAGACGCCCCTACCGCCTCGCAGTAGCCCTCGAAAGTGCGCGCGTCCGCCCCGTACGCGCGCTCGGTGTTATGAGCCCTCGCCGCGCGGATGTATGCACACGTCCTGTTCTTTGCGTAGAACAGCCACTGCTCGAGTCTTTCGCGGTTCTCATTTTCCTGCATTGTGCAATCTTCCGAAAGTGCACAATCCCTGCGTCTTGCGCACCCCTCTCGGGGCCCCGTTTTCAGGGGCCATCATGATAACAGAGAATTATCACGAAGCACAATGAGTTTTCTACTTGCCGAATAGTACTTTTCGTATATACCAAAGATATATTCCTTAGGTATATGGCCGGCCCCAAAAACGCCTGAAAAACGGGCCCAACCAGCCAATCCGCCAAGCGCGCTCCGGAGAACCCGCCCGCAGCACCCGGCACGAAGCCTTGTGCGCGGGCCTTGAAAAGTGCCGCTTCGGCGCGAACGGCGTCCACGGGGCCGCTACGGCCTCAAAATGTGCACCTTGTGCACTCGCGGGGCGGGAACAACCATCGATTGACTGGCAATACGCAAGAGCGGGAGCGGAGTGCCCAGCGGCCAAGGAACCACTACGGTGACGGAACGCAAACCACCCGAAAGCCGATGTTGTTATTGCGGTTTGCCATGCGCCGCGCGTCCGCCTCCGCAAACTGCAGCGGGCTCAATTCCCCGTGCTCGTACTGGTCTATCCCGGCTACCAATGCATACCGCGCCATCACGCAACCCTCACCGTTTCGCAGTAACAAAACCGGTCCGAAATTGTATGTAAGCAATCGCTGTCACTCCAGCCCGCGTTATGGCATCAAGAACCGCGATCGCGCGCTGCGCGCGCGATAAGGGTAAAGAGCAAAAGGGCACAGGGCAACAGGGCTACAGTACACAGGGTTACGGAGTCCGCACAACACGGAACCCGCCGTAGTTGAGCCGGGCGCCCGGAGTGTAGTGGTCGCGGCTGGCGGAACGGCAGCATGTAGGACCGCTGTTCCACGAGCCGCCCCGCAACACCCGGTCCCGACCTGACGCCGCGCCCGCAGGGTCCGTCACGGAGCCGCTCGCGTAGTCTCCAAACCAGTCCGCGCACCATTCCCAGATGTTCCCGTGCATGTCGTGCAGGCCCCACGCGTTCGACGGAAAACTCCCCACCACCGTAGTCTTCTGGCGCCATACCCCCTTCCGGCCATTACCGTAGGTATAGTTGCCGTTGTAGTTGGCCTGGTCCGTTGAGATCGTTTCGCCAAAATGAAATGGAGTGCTTGTCCCTGCACGGCACGCGTACTCCCACTGCGCCTCCGTCGGCAAACGGAAACCACCCCCGCTCACGCGGCCGTTCAGCTTCGCGAGGAACTTCTGGCAGTCCCCCCACGATACCTGCTCCGCCGGCAAACGCGGGTCACCCTTGAAAAGACTTGGGTTGGTGCCCATCACGCGCTCCCATTGCCCCTGCGTCACCTCGTACTTGCCCATCCAGAAACCCTGCGTCAAGGTCACTTGGTGTTGGGTCTCAATCGGTTTTCGTTCGGGTTCGCTCTCCGGGCTGCCCATCAGGAACGTCCCCGGCGGGCACCAGACCAAATCGAGCATGACGCCGTTCCCCAGGTCCACCTGCGTTTCCGTGCCCGCGGCGCGTTCGCCCTGCGCGGGCGCGGGCGCGCCGCCGAACACGCGCTGCAGCGTCTGCTGGTTCCCCGGAGTGATTACGGCTTCGGGCGGGCGTGCCGGTGGCGTCTTCGCCACCGGAAATGTCCCCTTGAGTTCCCGAACGCTGCCCGCAGGTTGCCAGCCGGGCATGCCTTCGCGCCAGACCTCCGTTTCTGCCCGCACCTTGCCCCCGGCAATCGCGCTGCGCAGTTCTTCGAGGCTCATCGGGCCGCGTTGTGCCTGCCCTTCCGCATACCACCAAGCCACGGCGGCCCGACGCGGCGGAGGCACTGCTTCGACGCGGGTAACGTGGTCTGCTGCGGACGTCGCGGACGTCAACACGAAGTCGCCCCGGCCTTCGACGGTGAACCACGGCACCTGCCGCTCCCGGTGCAGCTTCTGCACCGTCACGGGCGTGCGCTCGCAGACGAAGGACGCCAGTTGCGCCACGCTCGTCACCCCCTGCGTCATGCCTTCGAGCAGGTGCGCCGTAAACACGCCGTGGGCCTTGTCCGGCCATTCGTACGCGCGCTGGCCTTCCCGGCACGCGCTCATGATCGCCACCGTCGGGATGCGCTCCAAGCCCCGCTCCGACTGAGCCGCCTGGATGTCACGCGCCATCGACGACAGCTGCCCTTCCGCGCCCCGTTCCAGCGCCGCCGCGGCCGCGCCCCGGCCCGCCGGCCGGTTCTGGCAGCAGTCCAGCACCAGCAGCGTGTCCCGCGCGCCCGCCTGCGCCAGTTTCGCGCGCACG